>JAUMVH010000090.1 GCA_030530245.1 Ruminococcus sp. | reverse complement strand
ACCCGTCAAGAAGAGCACCGTCGCAAAACTGATGGAGCTCGGGAGCTCGGAGCCAAATCCTCGATCCTCCGACGAGTCGGTGAAAAGGAGCAGTGATATGTCGAGTATCAATTCACCCGTGGAGCTCCCCGACGGGACGACGATGACGCTCTCCGACGAGCAGAAGCAGCAGCTCACAGACCTGCTTGACAGCATCAAGATCGACCCGTTCGTCAACTCCGCGATGGAGCAGATGATAAAGGAGGAGAGCGACTATGTCTTCGAGGGAGAGCGCTCCGCCGAGCAGTGCGCGGATATACTGCAAAGCCGCATAGGACTGTACCTCAGCGAGACAGAATAAAACAAGCGGAGCCTGCCATATGGCGAACTCCGCTTTTATTCGTTTCAGACCAGCTCGACGCTGAGAGTTATCATATGCGTTTCGGACGCTGTATCGCCGAATGCCGACTCGACCTCGAACTTCCTCTGCAGCGTGACGGGCAGTTTATCTATCGGGTACCACACGCCCTCAAAGCAGATGTTGAGGTTGCTCACCTCGACCTCGCCGTACCTGCTGAGGGGGTAGTCGTACCGCGTGAGGTCGTGCCCGCCGTCTTCTATCGGCAGGTCAAGGGTGGAGCTGAGCGTGCAGCGCTCACCTCTCCCGAAAATATGTATCCGCAGCTTGAACGCTGAGTTGGAGACGTCGCTCTCCATGTTCGGCATATGGAAATCGACCGTGCTGCCGCAGCGCGCACAGACGAGCCTGTCGGGGCTGCGGTCGAACGGGTCGCCGTTCATTCCGCCGACGGTGATTATGTCCCTTGAACCGCACTTGCGGCATACCAAACGTGTAGAGCTCATAGAATCATCTCCTTACGGGCTTCTCGGAAGAGCGTTTAACCTTACGTGCATTATAACACGAACGGCTTGCATAATCAACATAAATCTTCCATTGCGGAACAATTTCTGTAATAATACAACAATTCACCTGTGGAAAGCAGTGCACAATGCCGAAACAGTGCGGTCAGTTCTCCGCCTGTGCGAGAGCTTTGCGCGCCGCCTCGATTATACCGCGCGAGCTGAACGTAGCTCCCGAGCAAACGTCCACGCCGTCCGCACTGACATTCGCGGCTATCTGCGGAACTACCGTGTTCATAGCGTCGCCGAAGTATTCGGGGTCATCATCGTCGCACCAAGCCTTTATGCTCGTTATAGCGTCATTTTCAATGGTGAGGCTCACGTGCACCGCTCCCGAATAGCCATCGGCGGAGGCTTCATACACGCCGTCCCTGTACTTATATGTGACCGCTGCCTCTGTCGGAGTCTCCTCCTCTGGCTCATCAACTGTCTCTTCAGCAGAGGTGGTAGTCTCGTCACTCTCGGAGGTCGTCTCAGTTGTCACAGCCGTGGTCGTGGTTTCGGTACTGTCGGCGGAGGTAGTCTCCGTGGTATCTGAGCCCGAGGCTGTAGTCGTCGAAGAAGCTGTCGTAGTCGAAGCCGTAGTCGTGGTGGTCGGCGTAAACGTGAACACAGCCTGCCCGTCCTCGGAGACTGCCGCAGCCGACTTGCTCGGAGCCTCGTCCTTTCCGTAGGCGATGAAGCCCATCAGCGAGAGCGGTATCATGACTCCGCACGCACAGACGATGTTCGGTATGAGCCTGCCCTCGGGCTTTTTCTTCGCGACATAATACTTTCTCAGCCGCATTGCCGCGTAGCCGATGAATACTGCGCTGTAGACGAGCACGCTCAGGAAGCTGCCCTCCCTGCCGCGCTGTGCTCTCGGAATGAAGATGACCATGATGTGCACGTAAATGAGCGCGTAGAAAATGTACGCTGCACGCTGTATGCGCTTCCACGTTTTCGCGTTCATCTTTTTGCGGACTGCCTTGAACGACATAACAGTCAGCGGTACCATTATCAGCACCATAACAAGGCTGACAACGCTCGTCGTCACGAAGTCCGCGAACGCTCTGCCCGTACCTGCTCTGCCGTTTAACATGGCGGAGATGTACTTGGCTCCGTAGGTCACGATGTGCGAGAGCGTGATTATGGCAGCTGTTATGGAGAGCTCGCCGCGTATCGGCATGAGCTTCTTTATCGGAGCCGAGCCGTTAGGCAGAGCTCCCGCCCACATTACGACTGCCCACATCGCCGCGCCGAGTGCTCCGCGGGAGAAAATGCCGATGATATATTCCCTGACAAATTCGCTTGTGATATCAGTCCCGAACTGTGCCGCGATAATGGAGACAGTCGTCAGGACTGCCGCTCCGATGTAGAAGGCCGTCGGGTGCTTTTTGAGCGGCTCGCCGAGCAGAAACGCGAACGCGGCCGCAATTATGAGTGCAATAAGAAATAGCATAGATTTTACCTCGTTACAGTATTTGACCTCCGCAGCCGAATACCGCGGAGGTCATTATTGTCAGCACTTATCAGTCATTTCTCTTTTTCATTGCGAATGCCGCAGCTCCCGCAAGTGCGAGTATTGCAGCGGGGACTGCCACGCCCGAAACGCCTGTCTGCGGATTTGTCGTCGCCTTCGACGATGTAGTACCCTTGGACGTTGTGGCGGAGGTAGTCGTTGTAGCAGTGCTCGAAGCCTGCGTTGAAGCCGTTGTCTCAGCCTCGCTCTTTACCTCGAAGCTGTAGGGCTCGGTATAGCCTGTAGCGGTAACTGTGATGGTGTAATTGCCGCTTCCGTCGAACACCTTGCCGTTTCTGCTCTCGGCGTCGAAGTCGATAGCTCCGTCCTCGCCGAAGACCTTGACCGCGCCCTTGCCCGATGCGCTGAACTTCGTGCCGTTCACCTCAACGGACACAATGTTCTTGATGAAGTTAGCAGCGTCGTCGTCAGTGAAGCCGTCAGCCTTTGCAAGCTTGTCATCAGCGTACTTCACGGGAACGTCAGCAGTAGTGAGCGTAAAGCTGCCCGACATAGGCGCGTACTTGCCGCTTTCGTCTGTAACGGAAACGGTGTACGAGCCCGGCTTAGCGTTCGTGTAGCTTATCTCGCTCTCGGAAACTGTGAAGCCGTCGCCCACGGAAATGCTCTTCTTGTAGTCCTCAGGGAAGCCCGTCAGCGTGAGTGATGTCTTGCCTGTTCCTGCTGCGGAATCCTCAGCCTTTACCTCGCCCGCGAACTTGACGGGAAGGTACTGGTCGCCTACGTTTACGGTCGTAACTCCGTCGAAAGTGATGAACGTAACGGATGTAACCGTCTTACCCATCGAGCTTGCGTAGTTGTCGTATTTGAGAGTGTTGCCGTGACCCTCAACGGTCGTGATACCAGCAGACCACGAGATAGCGCCTGCTCTCCAGATGTTCTCGAGGTGACGGAGCGCGTACTTGTCGCCCTCCTTCGTGTTAACGATAACGCCGTAGAGTGTCGCCTCCTCGGGATAACCCTTGACGTTGAGCTGGTAGTCGCCGTATCTCGTCGATGTGGACACATCAGCGGAACCGTCGACCGTCTTCTCACCGTCGGTGTCGACCACCTTGGAAACAGTCAGCTTGCTGCCGTCGAGCGAGACCTCCTTGTATGCGGTGGGCTTACTGTCGAGGGCTGTGAAGCCGTAGTCCGCGAGCTTATCCACATCTGCGGAGCTGACCTCAACGGGATATGTCACGCCGAGGATAGTGCCGTTGTCGTCGTTGAAGGTGCCAGCCACGAGCTGTCCCTCGCCGTTCATCTTCCACTTGTTCTCTGTCGCGGACGAAACAGCGTCCACCTCGTAGGCGTTGTCAATCTCAGCCGCATAAAAATCCGCGTAGGGAATGTTCATTGTGCCGTAGACCTTGCCGTCTGTATCAGCGGCAGAAGCATAAACAGGTGCTGCCGCAAGTGCCGCGCAGGCTGCTGCGCAAATAAGTGATGCAGTTTTCTTCATAGTGTGGACTCCTTATGCAATTTCTGCCGCAAGCTTCTTGAGATTTGCGAGGTCGTCGTCGGACGGTGCCTCATTCACGATGAAGCCTTCCTCAGCTACGAGCTCTGCGCCCGCTGCCTTTGCGCGCTCGCACCAGTTTCTCATCCACTCGCCGTCTCCCCAGCCGTAAGAGCCGAAGAGAAGCACCTTCTTGCCGCTGAGCGAACCCTCAACCGATGTGAAGAAGGGCTCGAACTCGTCCTCCTCAAGCACCTCAGCTCCCATTGCGGGGCAGCCGAAAGCGAAGGCTTCGTAGTCTGCTGCGTTTCCGCTGAACTCGGAAACCGCGAAAAGCTCGGCATTTGCACCCTCAGCTGCTGCCTTAGCCATAGCCTCGGTGTTACCCGTGCCGCTCCAATAAATCACTGCTGTTTTCATATTTTTTCCTCCTTGGAAATAGCCCGAAACAAGTTCGGATCTGAGTTTAATCTATCGAACAGGATCTCCCTGCAACGATCGTATGTGTTGAATGTCTGCCGTGCCTTTTCAGCATTTTCGTAGACCTTCCAGTAACCGCACAGCAGACAGTTCTTGCCGCTGTTACTGATGAAACCTCTTATGTCGCCTATCGGATAGCCGAGGAAAGCGCCTATCTCATGTGGGAAGCTTCCGTAGCTTATCCTGCCCGCGAGCATATCGAGCATATTCTCCGCAGACATATCAGCTGTGTAGCCGTACTCCGTGAGAAGCTCTGCGACCTGCGGCATTTTCAGCCACGCACCGAGCATTTTCACGTTGTAGATGTACACGAGTGTGCGCTCGCGGCACTTGCAGAGCAGTCGCGCGCGCAGTCCGCGGGCGGCGAGCTCCGACGAGTATTCGCGGAGATATTCCGCTATAGTCTGCTCGCTCCTGTCAATGGAGATGAGGTTCGCGCACTTCACTCCGAGCAGAGTCGGAGCGCTGTGGAACGCGAGGTCGTTGTCTATCATTCTGCGCTCAACTTCGGACATTTCTGTTCCTCTTAATATCGGTAAGAAGCTGTTTAAGTGCGCTCACGCTCGAGCTGTGGACGTGCTCTACGGGTATGCCGTATTTCTCCGAGCGGTTCTTTACGCCGCCGAGCATCTTATGCGAGCAGGTGCCCGTGAATACGACCATAAGGTCGGGAAAACCGAGCTTGTTCTCGAAGTCCGCAGGCATTTGCGTGAAAACCTTCGACTTAAAGTTGAACGATTTGCAGATATCCTGATAGCGTGTTGCCATGCGGTCGTTTCCGCCGACGATAACTATACTCATAGATTCCTCCTTTATTAGCATAGACTAACATTATTGCTTAAATCAAGAGCCCATTTCAAGGCTCTTGATCTACGTCATTTGTTGTGACACTTGCCGCGCATGGCACAGTGCTCACAGCCGCAGCCGCAAGATGTCTTGCCCTGCTTTTTGTCCCGTATCATACCGACGATTATCGCCGCTACGATACAGATGAGTATCAGCGATACCACAATAGTTCCGAGATTTGCTGTAAACCACGCGAGCATAAATATCACTCCTTAACCTTTAACTGCTTTTGCAGTTTCAGTGAGCTTGGTTGCTTCCTTGTACTTCTTCACGAACAGCATATAGCACATGAAGATGAGTATCGCTGCCGCAGCGATAACACCGATGATATTAGCTTCGCCTGTGAAGAGTCCGCCGAACTGTGTTATCATGAGAGAGATAACATAAGCGAATCCGCACTGATAAGCGATAGCGAATGCTGTCCACTTAGCGTTGTTCATCTCACGCTTGATAGCGCCGATGGCCGCGAAGCAGGGAGCGCACAGGAGGTTGAACACGAGGAACGAGAAGCCTGTTATGCCTGTGAACTTATCAGCAAGAGTCTGCCATACAGTGCCGTCTCCGCCGCCGTAGAGAACGCCCATCGTTCCGACGATGTTCTCCTTCGCAACAAGACCAGTGATGGAAGCAACGGCTGCCTGCCAGTTGCCCCAGCCGAGAGGTGCGAATATCCACGAGATAAGTGAGCCGAAGCCTGCAAGGAGCGAGCTGTCGAGCTGGTCCTCGTCGAGCATACCGAAGCTGCCGTCGATAGTTCCGAAGCGCGACAGGAACCATACCAAAATGGTTGAGAGAAGGATTATAGAACCCGCCTTCTTGATGAACGACCAGCCGCGCTCCCACATCGAGCGGAGAACGTTGCCGAGCGTAGGCATATGGTATGCAGGGAGCTCCATAACGAACGGAGCGGGTTCGCCTGCGAACATAACAGTCTTTTTGAGCATGATACCCGATACGATGATAGCCGCCATACCAATGAAGTAAGCGGATATAGATATCAGCGGTGAGCCGTCGAATAAAGCACCTGCGATCATCGCAATGAAGGGAAGCTTCGCGCCGCAGGGAATGAATGTTGTCGTGATGATGGTCATTCTTCTGTCGCGTTCGTTCTCAATGGTACGGCTTGCCATGATACCGGGTACGCCGCAGCCTGTGCCGACGAGCATAGGAATGAAGGACTTACCCGAGAGACCGAACTTGCGGAATACTCGGTCGAGCACGAATGCGATTCTTGCCATGTAGCCGCAAGCCTCAAGGAATGCGAGCAGGAAGAAGAGCACGAGCATCTGCGGTACGAAGCCGAGTACAGCTCCGACACCTGCGATGATACCGTCAAGGATAAGACCCTTCAGCCAATCGGCTGCTCCGACCTTATCGAGCAGGCTCTCCGCGAGCGCAGGGATACTCGGAATGAACACACCATAGTTGGCAGGATCGGGCTCCTCGCCTATCTCCTCAACTGTTTTGAGGGCTTCCTCATAGTCCTCGAGGGAAGCTGTCTCATCAGTTGTTTCAAGTGTCTCCTCGTCCTCTACCGAGAATGAGAAGTCACCTGCGGGAGCTTCGCCGTTTTCCTCAACGTAAGCGTCATAGCCGTCGATTATCTGCTGTGCGCCCTCATATCTCTCGGCGATATCCGAGTATTCGGTCGAACCGATGCCGAGCAGGTGGAAGCCGTCACCGAAAAGGTTGTCATTGGTCCAGTCGGTAGCCCAAGCGCCGGGCCCCTTCATAGCGATGAGATAAACAAGTGTCATAATTGCCGCAAAGATAGGAAGTCCCAGCCAGCGGTTCGTAACGATCTTGTCTATCTTGTCCGACGAGGTGAGCTTGCCTACATTTTTCTTCTTGTAGCAAGCCTTTATCACGTCGGCTATGTAGATGTATCTCTCGTTTGTGATTATGCTCTCAGCGTCGTCGTCGAGCTCCTTCTCAGCCGCAGCGATGTCCTGCTCGATGTGCTTCTGTGTGTCGGCAGGGATATTCAGCTTTTCGAGAACCTTCTCGTCGCGCTCGAAGACCTTGATAGCGTACCAGCGCTGCTGCTCCTCAGGCATATTGTGGACTACCGCTTCCTCGATGTGAGCGATAGCGTGCTCGACAGGTCCCGAGAAAGTGTGCATGGGAACGGTCTTGTCACTCTTCGCAGCAGCCATTGCAGCCTCAGCTGCCTCCTGTATACCTGTGCCCTTGAGAGCCGATATCTCCACGACCTTGCAGCCGAGCTGGCGCGAGAGCTCGCTTGTGTTTATCTTGTCGCCGTTCTTCTTAACGACGTCCATCATGTTTACAGCGAGAACAACGGGTATCCCGAGCTCCACAAGCTGTGTTGTCAGATAGAGGTTACGCTCGAGATTCGTTCCGTCGATGATGTTGAGTATAGCGTCGGGACGCGTATCTATAAGGTAGTTTCTCGCAACTACCTCCTCGAGCGTGTACGGGCAGGTCGGTGATGACGACATCACTGTGCTTCTTGAGCTTGCCCTCCTTCTTTTCAACGGTAACACCGGGCCAGTTTCCCACAAACTGGTTAGAACCTGTCAGCGCGTTGAAAAGCGTGGTCTTACCCGAGTTAGGATTTCCTGCAAGTGCTATTCGCAGTTCCATATATATCTTCCTTTCAAGTTATTATAAACTAACCAATATGCAAAACATAAGGACGCACGCGTCCTGTTCTGCTTCTTATTCGACCTCGATAAGCTCGGCGTCAGCCTTGCGGAGCGAGAGCTCGTAGCCGCGCACATTTATCTCGATAGGGTCTCCGAGGGGAGCAACCTTGCGAACAAAAACCTGTGTGCCCTTCGTAAGTCCCATATCCATAATGCGGCGCTTTATAGCTCCCTCGCCGTGGAGCTTCTTCACCTTTGCAGTCGAGCCGACAGCTGTTTCTCTAAGTGTTTTCATGATATCACTCCCATCAAACCATAATTCTGCGCGCCATATCGGCACCTATCGCTACACGCGATTCCTTGACCTTTACAATGACGCTCTCACCAAGAATGTTTATAAGCGTTACAGTTCCGCCAACGGTAAAACCAAGGTTTTCAAGATGCTGGCGCACCTCGGGAGACCCGCCGAGCTTCTTGATCGTCAGTGTCTTATCGGGTTCTGCTAAACTAAGCGGCATCATTTTCTCACCCTTTCATCAAGCTTTATTTTAGTTAGCGCTTTATAACAATTAAATCATATCACCTCCCCTCCGATTTGTCAATGCGTTGGAAACCCCGTATAACAAAGTTTGTATACTATAACAAAAATTATAATCTTATCCAAAACAATTTGTTAGTAGAGCCTAATATATAAGCGGTATATTCTCTGAGCCGAAAGCTTTCATCTTTGCATAATTCTATGGCTCGCCAACATAGGAATTGAAGCAGTACAAACAAAAAATCCCCGATTATTCGGGGATCTCATACGTGATACTTGGGTGAACCTGATTGCCTTCATACGCAAAAATCGCGTCCCAAAAGAATTGAGACGCGAAACTGCGCGCTACCGCTCGGCGCTGGTGCGGATAACAGGACTTGAACCTGCATGTCCTTTCGAACATATGGACCTGAGGGTTAGGTCATGATAGTGTAATTATACTTGAGAGTCTGTGATTATGCTTCTTATCACATCAAATATCTTATTAAATTCTGAAAAGTCAAACGAATCAAATCCTTTAATATCATCACGAACAGCTTCAGCAAATCTTTGTTTAGACAAACTATAATCTCCATCTCCTTTTTTATCAGTAACAAATGAATTCTGCTCATGTTCAATAATTTTAATTGAACCATGGTATTTACGAGCATTAATAAAATTGAAATCTTCACTTTCATTAATGCAGTTTCCATTTTTATAGAATTCGTTTCCTAAAAAAAGTCTTTGCCCTTGTTTGTTCGGCGTTTTTATTTCGTCATCTGTAAAATAATGCTCTATTGAAATTTGGTCTTCTTCAGAACGATTATGTGGAACAGGTATAGAGAATGCATATAATTTATCACATAGTTTTATAAACTTTTCTTTGTTTAGTTCGATTTTTTTATTACTTATATCATTTAATGATGTTTTTGAATCACGATCAAACATACCGATAACTGTCTTATCCGATACTGAAGGATTATTTTGAATTGTTTGTAAAATTGCCTTAATAGCCGAATCGCTATTATTTCCAATGCCAGATGATGCAGGAGTAATAGTAATCTGTAGATCATTTATTTCTAATTTGGCTAGTGCTTTTTCTAGAAGTATTTTATCTGTTTCCCCCTCCGTATAGACTACGACTTGAGTAGTCAATTCTTTTAATCTATCTAATTCGGATTTTAAGTTCGAGATTTGCTCTTTTTGCTTCTCAATCCCTGAATTAAACAACTCTCTTGCTTTTTTCATTTCTTCAAATAATTCAACATCATTTATTTTTGTTCCATCTGGCATAGACAAAATATCAATATCATCTCCATAACAATCTAATAAACCAGAAACCATAAACGGAGAATGAGTTGTAATAATAAATTGTATATTTGGAAAAAGCTTTATTAGTCGAGGAAACGAATAATGAGCATAATTAATATGAAGTCCTAGATCTGCTTCATCAATAATAACAATACCCTTTATTTCTTCCAAAGTATAATTATCATGTTCAATATCCCATTCCTTTATTATTGATAGTCCTATAGCAAATAAACTTATTTGCCCTTCTGAAAGTTGATCAATATCATTACAAAACAGCGAACGCGATGAAAAAGATATACTTTGCCTTTTTCTATTAATTGTAGAATGTTTAAAATCGTTTTCACCTAGAATCGTATTAAACATATATGTGATAGTTTTTTGAATTGATGTCTCAATTGGAATTCTAAGTGTTTTGTTTCGTAGTTCTTGTGGAATATTCTCTATATTATCCGTGGGCAATAATTGAACTTCTGTTTCAAGATAAACATAAAGCAACCATTCTTTGATATTAGAGAGAATATCTGTTTTAATCATATTAGTATTAGGGATGCTTATAGAATTGGATACTTTGTAATCAATTCTATTATAGTTTTCTTTATTATACCATAATGGGATATAAAATCTTTCAGTTGGGAAAACCAAATTAATAAAATTTGAATAATCATTTTTCTTTATTTTCCCATTTGTAGACCTATAAAAGCCTTCATCCTTAAATTGTTCATTCTCCTTAATATCATCAGAAATAATAAGTTTATCCTCGCTGATCAATTCTGGATTTTTTGATGCAATCTCAGTATAAACCAATTCCTTTTC
>JAUMVH010000284.1 GCA_030530245.1 Ruminococcus sp. | reverse complement strand
GGAACAGGAACTCTCTGAGCAGAGCCGATAAGCTTGCCGTTGAGCTCGGGGATAACAAGACCGATTGCCTTTGCAGCGCCTGTTGAGTTGGGAACGATGTTTGCAGCGCCTGCTCTTGCTCTTCTCATGTCGCCCTTTCTGTGAGGACCGTCGAGGATCATCTGATCGCCTGTGTAAGCGTGGATAGTGCTCATGATACCGCTCTGGATGGGAGCATAGTCGTTGAGAGCCTTAGCCATGGGAGCGAGGCAGTTAGTTGTGCAAGAAGCAGCAGAGATGATCTTGTCGTCGGTTGTGAGAGTCTTCTCGTTTACGCTGTAAACGATAGTGGGAAGGTCGTTGCCTGCGGGAGCAGAGATAACTACCTTCTTAGCGCCTGCATCAATGTGAGCCTGAGACTTGTCCTTAGAGCAGTAGAAGCCTGTGCACTCGAGAACAACGTCAACGCCGAGTGTGCCCCAAGGGCAGTTAACAGCGTCCTTCTCAGCGTAGATCTTGAGGGTCTTGCCGTCAACAGTGATAGTGCCTGCCTCGTCATCAGCAGTAACAGTGTGAAGATTCTCACCGATCTTGCCGCAGTAGCCGCCCTGAGCTGTATCATACTTGAGGAGCTGAGCGAGCATAGAGGGCTTTGTAAGATCGTTGATAGCAACTACCTCGTAACCTTCAGCATCAAACATCTGTCTGAATGCAAGACGGCCGATACGGCCGAAACCATTAATAGCAACTTTAACTGACATGGGAAAATACCTCCTAAAAAATTTATATTTATATTATAACGCACTCGGGAAAATTTTGCAAGTGGTTAGATAAAAATTTATCAGGAATTCATATAAACTTGCACTTTGCACAAAAAGCGTAAAAATTTGTTGTGAAATATTACGTGAGAGCTTTTGTAAAATTAGCTATTCCATTTCGTACGAAAATGTAGTATAATATAAAAAGAAGGAATCAGGAGGTGATGAGCTTGAAGGAAGAGAATAGACTCCCCGAGTTATTGAACGACCCGCTGCTGAGAGACTATCTGTCTCTGAACGACAGGCTTATCAGGCTCGTCGCCTCGCGTATCTCCGCGGAGAGCGAGATAATCAGGAACAAGGTCAATGAAAACAAGCCGCTCGAGGGCGAGACGGAGAGGATACTCGCAATGTGCAGCAGGCTTATGCAGGTATCGGAGCTCTACTCCATGCTCACGGGCGTCATCGCGGACGAGCCGTACCTTGAAGCGGTAGAGCTAAGTGAATTTGTCGGCGGCTTTACCAAAAAATGCAGCGAGCTGCTTGACGGCGTATGCAGCTTTGAGGCGGCGGGCGCGGACGGACTGTTCGTCGACACCTCACGCGATGTTCTGACCTATATTCTCCTTTCGTTCGTCAGAAATTCGATACTGAGCGGAGCAGAAACCGTGCGCCTCGAATACGGCAGCTCGGACGGAAAATGCTGCATCAGCGCAGCTTCCAAGCTCGTTAAGAAGTCGGGATACGAGCGTTTCGGTGACTTCCAGCGCGTGCACGGCGACGAGATAATCGCAGCTCTCGCCGCACGTATAGGAGCGGACTGCGAGACCACCGAAAGCTCCGTAAAACTGACCTTTACAGCGAGCGAAACAGCGGCAGATTCGGAGCTCCGCTCCCCAAGACACGAGTACGAAGCGTCGCTGTTCTCGGAGTACAATATCATGCTCGGTGACCTCGCAAAGGGCG
>JAUMVH010000089.1 GCA_030530245.1 Ruminococcus sp. | reverse complement strand
TCTTAGCCTTCTTCTCGTTGTGAGCCTTCATAGCCTCGAGGCCGCCCATCTTCTTTATCCACTTGAACACCTTGCCGCAAACGTAGATGCCGTAGCAGGGGGGAGTGTTGTAGAGCGACTCGTTATCGGACTGTATCTTCCAGTCCATCATAGTGGGAGTGCACTTGAGAGCGGGACCGTCAGCGATGAGGTCCTCGCGAACGATGATTATCTGCACGCCCGAGGGACCTACGTTCTTCTGAACGCCGCCGTAGATAACGCCGTACTTGGTAACGTCAACGGGCTCCGAGAGGAAGCATGAGCTTACATCCGCAACGAGCTCGTGACCCTTGGTGTTGGGGAGCTCCCAAAACTTTGTACCGTAGATAGTGTTGTTCTCGCAGATATAAACGTAGTCAACGTCCTCGGGGATATCGAGGTCGGAGCAGTCGGGGATATAGGAGAAGGTCTTGTCGGCAGATGAAGCGACTCTGACTACCTCGCCGTACTTTTCAGCCTCCTGTGCAGCCTTCTTTGCCCACTGACCTGTGATTATGTAAGCAGCCTTGCCCTTCTTCATCAGGTTCATGGGAACGCCTGCGAACACGAGAGAAGCGCCGCCCTGAACGAAGATGACCTTGTAGTTATCGGGGATATTCATAAGGTCGCGGAGGTCCTGCTCTGCTTCCTTGATTATCTCGTCATAGACCTTAGAGCGGTGGGACATCTCCATTACGGACATTCCGCAGCCCTTGTAGTCCATCATTTCCTCTGCGCACTCTCTGAGAACTTCCTCGGGGAGCACAGCGGGACCCGCGCTGAAATTGTAAACTCTGCTCATTGAAAAAACCTCCATATATATAAAGTTAGTATTTGCAATACAGATTAATTATACACCCAATGGCGAAATAAGTCAATATAAATCTTGATTATTTTTGAATATTCGCATATATAATAGTATATATCACGGAGTCTGTAGGGGCGGGCGCCCTCGCCCGCCCGTGTTTGCGAAGGCAACCATTCCGGCGTATAGTATGTCATTGACACACCGACGTTATAATGGTATAATATTCACAGAGAGCATTGCATAAAGCGGCAAGGCGGTTCTATTCTTTTCCTCGGAAACGGGGTGAGAGCTATGTCTGTAATGGAATTACTTACTATGTTTTTAGTGATAATCGCTATGATAGATATATGCACAAGAAAAAAGAAATAATCGCCCCACTCCTACATAGGACGATTATTTCTTAAATAGTCATTCAAATGAGGGAGAACCGCTGAGTCGTAAGACTTGCAGTGCTCTCCTTATTTATATTATATCACAAAAATCCGAATTGTCAAGGGATATTATCGTCTCACGTCATTCAGCGTATTTTCGAGCCAACTGGGATAGAATCGTCCACGAAAATGACCTTCACGCCGTCGGGAGTATCAGCTGCGCAGATCATGCCGTTGCTGTCGACGCCGCGGAGCTTGACGGGCTTGAGGTTGGCGATGAGCTGGAGCTTCTTACCGATCAGATCCTCGGGAGCGTAATACTGCGCGATACCCGAAACGACCTGACGACCGCCCATGCCGTCGTCGAGCTGCAGGCACAGGAGCTTGTCGGACTTCTTCACCTTCTCGCACGCCGTCACCTTAGCGACGCGTATCTCCACCTTCGCGAAGTCGTCGATGGTTATCTCGGGTGCGAACGTTATCGGCTCTGCGGGAGCCTCCGCCTTCTCCTCCGCCGAGAGCTTTGCCTGTGCGGCTTCCATATTCGCCCTGAGAATGGAGTTGAGCTCCTCGATCTCCTTGTCCACGTCGATGCGCGGGAAGAGTATATCGCCCTTGTGAACGGTCACGTCGGCGGGCAGAACGCCGAATCTGCCGAGGTTCTCGTACTTCACGTCCTCCTCGGATGCGCCTATCTGCTCCCACACCTTGGGTATTACGGTAGGCATGAACGGAGCGAGGAGCGCCGATGTCACGCGTATCGCCTCGAGCAGGTTGTAGAGCACCGCCGCCAGCCTTGCGCGCTTAGCCTCGTCCTTGCCGAGCTTCCACGGCTCGGTCTCGTCGATGTACTTGTTCGCGCGGTCAACGACCTTGAAGATCTCCTCGAGAGCCTGCTTGAGCTTCGTCTCGTCGACGTACTTGTCGACCTCGGGGAGCAGTCCCAGCACTGCCGACTTGAACTCCTCGTCGAGCGGGTCGCTCTCGCGCTCTGTCGGGAGTGTGCCGCCGAAGTACTTGTCAGCCATCGCCACAGTACGCGAAACGAGATTGCCGAAGCCGTTCGCAAGGTCGGAATTTATGCGGTTTATCATTATCTCGTTCGAGAAAAGGCTGTCTGCGCCGAGAGCCATCTCGCGGAGAATGTGGTATCTTATTGCGTCCTGACCGTATCTCTCACCGAGCACGAAGGGGTCGACGACGTTGCCGAGCGACTTGCTCATCTTCTCGCTCTCGCCGTTCTTGCCAGCCATAGTTATCCAGCCGTGCACAGCGAGGTGCTTGGGGAGCGGCAGGTCGAGCGCCATGAGCATTGCAGGCCATATGATAGCGTGGAAGCGCATGATGTCCTTGGCTACCATGTGAACATCGGCGGGCCAGTACTCCGCGAAGTCGCTGTAAGCGGAGTTCTCGTAGCCGAGCGCGGTGATGTAGTTCGAGAGCGCGTCTATCCACACGTATACGACGTGCTTCTCGTCGAAGGACACGGGTATTCCCCATGTGAACGAGGTACGCGACACGCAGAGGTCCTCGAGACCCGGCTTGATGAAGTTGTTTACGAGCTCGATAGCTCTCGTCTTGGGACGGAGGTAGTCCGTCTCGAGGAGGAGCTTTTCTATGCGCTCGGCGAAGGGAGCCATCTTGAAGAAGTAAGCCTCCTCCTTCGCGAACTTGACAGGTCTGTGACACTCGGGACAGCAGCCGTTCTCGTCGAGCTGCGACTCGGTCCAGAAGCTCTCGCAGGGAGTGCAGTACTTGCCCGAATATTCGCCCTTATAAATGTAACCCTTATCGTAGAGAGCCTTGAAGATCTTCTGAACGGCTTCCACGTGGTAATCGTCGGTAGTACGGATATAGCGGTCGTAGGAGATGTTCATGTAGCTCCAGAGCTTCTTGAACCTGTCAACGATGACGTCGACGTATTCCTTGGGAGTAACGCCCTCCTCGGCAGCCTTCTGCTCGATTTTGAGACCGTGCTCGTCCGTGCCCGTGAGGAACATTACGTCATAGCCCTGCATTCGTTTGTAGCGGGCAATGGAGTCGCAGGCAACGGTGGTGTAGCAGTGCCCGATATGCGGATTGCCCGAGGGGTAATAAATGGGGGTAGTGATGTAGAATTTCTTTGACATAATGGATCGCTCCTTTGAGATTTATCCTTTTCCCAAATGGAAGGAAAAGGTAAGCAAATTATATTATACCACATTTTTTCAGAAATAGCAAGGTTCGCAGAGAATTATTTCCTCAGCCGTGATACTATGCCGCGAAACAGGCGGCGCGGACACCGCGCTATACCACATTTTTTCAGAAATAGCAAGGTTCGCGGAGAATTATTTCCTCAGCCGTGATACTATGCCGCGAAACAGGCGGCGCGGACACCGCGCTATACCACATTTTTTCAGAAATAGCAAGGTTCGCGGAGAATTATTTCCTCAGCTGCGATACTATGACGCGAAACAGGCAGCGCGGACACCGCGCTATACCACATTCTGTGAAAAAATGCAAGAGTTGGTGTAGGGGCGGCGTTCCGCCGCCCGTTAAACGCGTAATGCGTAATTATGGTTTCGCCTGCGGCGATACCGATAATTACGCATTGCGCATTACGAATTACGAATTTTCGGTCGGCGCGTCGTAATCATCGAGGAAATGGTGCACCGTTCCCCTCTCCTTATAGGCGATGATGGTGCTGAGGTTGACGTTCTCGACGCTGCGGAAGATATTCTTCTCGACCTGCGGGTTTATTTTTTTCAGCTCGGCGATGAGGTTCTTGACCTCCAGCCGCTTCGACTCCGACTGCCCGTTCTCGCTGCACGACGAGCAGTTCTCGGTGAACTTGCACGCGCACTGAATGAAGTAGAGGTCGTTGTAGTCGCGCCAGTGCTTGATGTCAGCCTCGCGCACGAGGTACAGCGGGCGTATGAGCTCCATGCCCTCGAAGTTGGTGCTGTGCAGCTTGGGCATCATGGTCTGCACCTGACCGCCGTAGAGCATACCCATGAGTATCGTCTCGATTACGTCGTCGAAGTGGTGCCCGAGCGCTATCTTGTTGCACCCGAGCTCCTTCGCCTTGCTGTAGAGGTAGCCGCGCCGCATACGTGCGCAGATGTAGCAGGGGTTCTTCTCGATGTGGAGCACCGAGTCGAATATGGTGGACTCGAATATCGTCACCGGTATGGACATCGACTCCGCATTGCGCTCGATAATTCGGCGGTTCTCGGGACTGTACCCGGGGTCCATGACGAGGAACACGACCTCGAACGGGAACTTGTCGTGGCGTTTCAGCTCCTGAAAGAGCTTCGCCATGAGCATCGAGTCCTTGCCGCCCGATATGCAGACGGCTATGCGGTCGTTCGGCTGCACGAGCTCGTACTCGTTTATCGCCTTCGTGAATTTGCACCATATGCTCTTCTTGAACTTCTTGCGCAGGCTCAGCTCGACCTGCTCGGTGAGGTTGCGGTCGTTCATGCGCTCGCGCAGCCAGTCTATATATCCGCCCGCGAGGCTGTACGCCTCAAATCCTCTGCCGCGCAGCTCCTCCGCCGCGTCTACGCTCACCAAGCCCGACTTGCAGTACAGCACGAGCTTTTTCCGCGGAAACTCCGCCTCCGCCACCTCCGACAGCGGCACATTCACCGCACCGCCGATATGCCCGTAGTCGAACGCCGCCGCGTCGCGAATATCTATAATAGTATAGTCGCCGTCGCGGAGCCGCGCAAGCTCCGCCGCCGTAATCTCAATGTCCATAGCTCACCTCTCGAAATGATTTCATTCCATTATACCATAATCGCGCAGATTTGTCCATATCACACGACCATTTGTAGGGGTGGCGTCCCGCCGCCAGTCCTGATTGTATCGGCAATGTCGGGTCGATGAGGGCATCGCCCCCTACAACGTGTATCAGGTGGTCGTTCTGTCAGGTGCGGACGCACAATGCGCGTCCCTACATTCGGGGGAATGCAGGGATACCGAATTATTACGAATAATCCGAAAATTTCCGTCAATAATAACCGCGGAGGTGTTATACGTGAAGAAAAATCTGTTTTCCGATAACAAACAAGGTTCAAAGGGCTTCTATGCGGCTCTCGGTATAAGCGCGGTCATGATAGGCTCGGCGTGCTGGTTCGCCTACGGGCAGAGCAGAAAGCTCACGGACGAGCTTACCGCCAAAAACAGCGTTTCCGAGGCGGAGGCTCCCGTAAACAAGCGCGCGTACAACGTGCCGAAGGTGACGACCTCTGCCGCCGTGCGGACGACTGCTCCCGTACGTACAGCCGTGTCGTTCACGCTCACGACGGTCGCCGCTCCGAACACTGAGGTGACGCTGCCCGCCGCCGCCATCGACGCAGGAGACGAGCCGCCCGCAGAGGCGCCCGTGTCTGCGGCAAAGCTTGCGGACGCGAAGTCCCCGCTCGAGGACATGAGCTTTATGATAACGCCGTTTTCGGGCAGCGAGCTCGTCCGCAACGAGACGACGGGCTCGTGGCAGACCCACAACGGCACGGATTTCGCGGCTGACGTGGGTGCGGAGGTCTACGCTGTTTCGGGCGGCGAGGTGACCGAGGTCAAGAACGACCCCGTGTGGGGAGTGACGGTCACTATCGACCACATGAACGGCTATATCACGCGGTATTGCGGACTCTCGCAGGCGCTGGAGGTACAGCAGGGCGACAAGCTCGCGGGCGGCGACCTCATCGGCACGCTCGGCAACACGGCTGACATCGAGAGCGCGCTGACACCGCACCTGCACTTGGAGATGCTCCACAACGGCGCCTATATCGACCCGATGAGCGAACTGACATGAGAGCTAAGATGTAGGGGCGGGCGCCCTCGTCCGCCCGCAGATAACCGATAAATTCGCGGGACGCCGAGGCGGCGTCCCCTACACAATATCATTCAACCAATTGTAGGGGCGCACCTATGTGTGCGCCCGCAAATATACCGTAAATCCAACGGTTGGGCGGACACACGGGTCCGCCCCTACTAATAGGAGCAGGTGGTTGTCGGGGGGAAATTTCGGGCGCACGGAATGCGCCCCTACATAATTCCGATTTCTGCATTCCGAATTAAAAACGGACGCTACTGCGTCCGTTTTCATTTTACATCTGCGCAAGCTTCGCGAAGCTCTGCTTCAGCGCGGGATATATCTCGCGGTAGAGCTGATAATAGCGCTCATACTCGGGTACATTCTCCGCATTGGGAGCCTGCACCTTGTCCGTGCGGACTATCGCGCCGCACGCCTCCTGCACGCTGCCGTAGAGCCCCGCTCCCACGCTCGCAAGGATAGCCGCGCCGAGAGCGGGACCCTCCTTGGAAGCGGCGGTCTTCACGTCGCAGTTGTACAGGTCTGCGAGCATAGAGCGCCACAGCGGCGACGAGCCGCCGCCTCCGCACGCCATCATATCGCTGACGCTCACGTTCATCTCGCGGAAGACCTCAACGCAGTCGCGGAGCGAGTACGTCACGCCCTCCATTACCGCGCGGAGCATATCCCGCCGCGTGTGTATCGCCGAGAGCCCGAAGAATACGCCTCTCGCGTCGGGGTCGAGGTGGGGAGTGCGCTCGCCCATGAGGTATGGGAGGTAGAGCAGCCTGTTCGCGCCGACGGGCACAGTCTCCGCCGCCTTGTCCATGAGAAAGTATTCGTCCACGCCCATGAGCCGCGCCGTCTCCTTCTCGCTCATGCAGAAGCTGTCGCGGAACCATTTCAGCGACAGTCCCGCGCCCTGCGTCACGCCCATGACGTGCCACGCGTTCGGAACAGCCGCACAGCAGGTGTGTACCCTGCCCTGCTTGTCGATGGAGATGTCGGAGGTATGCGCGAAAACGACTCCCGAGGTGCCGATAGTCGTGAAGGCTTTGCCGTCCTCGACCACGCCCGTGCCGACAGCCGCCGCAGCGTTGTCGCCCGCACCGCCGACGACTACGGTAGACTCGCACAGCCCGAGCTCGTCCGCCATTTTCTTGGTGAGCGTGCCCGTGACCTCGCAGGACTCGTACACCTGCCCGAGCCAGCCGCGGTCTATCTCAAACGCCGAGAGCAGCTCGTCCGACCAGCACCTCTTCGGCACGTCGAGCAGCTGCATACCCGAGGCGTCGCTGACCTCCGTGGCGTACTCGCCCGTGAGAATGAGGCGGAGGTAGTCCTTCGGCAGGAGGATATGCGCGACGCGGCTGTATACCTCGGGCTCGTTGTTCTTGACCCACAGTATCTTCGCCGCCGTCCAGCCCGTGAGCGCGGGGTTCGCAGTCAACTCCACGAGCTTATCCCTGCCGACGGTGCGGTTCATCTCGTCGACCTCCGCAGCCGTGCGCTGGTCGCACCATATGATACTGCGGCGGAGCACGTTATTGTCCCTGTCGAGCATGACAAGTCCGTGCATTTGCCCCGAAATGCCTATGCCCCTGACGTCATTCTTGCTGACGCCGCTCTTCGCCATAACGGACTTGACAGTGCCTATCATCGCGTTCGCCCAGTCGGACGGCTCCTGCTCTGCGTAGCCGTTTTTCGGCTGATACATCGGGTACTCTATCGTCGCGGAAGCTATCACAGCTCCCGCCTCGTCAAACAGGACTGTCTTGGTACCGCTCGTACCGCAGTCCACGCCTATTACATATGACATATTGTCCACTCCCTTCTGTTTATTTCGGAATTCGGAATGCGGAATTCGGAATTATGTCAGTATGGGACGCCGAGGGCGGCGTCCCATACACAATATCATTCAACCAATTGTAGGGGCGCACCTATGTGTGCGCCCGCAAATATACTGTAAATCCAACGCTTGGGCGGACACACGGGTCCGCCCCTACAAAAAATACTATCGTTCGCGGGTACAGACTTGCCGTTGCTCGTATGTAAGCGAGCTTGCGAGCGACCGCGCGAATCGGCGGCGCGGACACCGCGCTCAAAGGCTGAACATTATGTTGTTCATTATGGATTCGAGCATTTCCTGACGTCCGCTTGTGAGTGACGACGTCACCTCGCCCTTTTCGAGGGCGTACTTCTCCAGCTCCGCAAAGCCGACCTTGCCGTCGATGATGTCCTTGCCGATACCCGTATTCCACGAAGCATAGCGGTCAGCGACGAACTTGTCGATACGTCCGTCGTCTATCATCTTCTGAGCAATGCGCAGACCGAGGGCAAAGGTGTCCATACCCGCGATGTAGCTGTGGAAGATGTCCTCGGGAGTGAAGGAGCCGCGGCGAGCCTTGGAGTCGAAGTTGAGACCGCCGTTCGTGAAGCCGCCCGCCTTGAGGACCTCGTACATACACAGCGCCGCGTCGTACACATTCGTCGGGAACTGGTCGGTGTCCCAGCCGAGGAGCGGGTCGCCCTGATTGGCGTCGATAGAGCCGAAGAAGCCGTTATCACGCGCCACGCGGAGCTCGTGCTGGAAGGTGTGCTGAGCGAGGGTAGCGTGGTTAGCCTCGATGTTCATCTTGAAGTCCTTGTCGAGACCGTACTTGCGCAGGAAGCCGAGCACAGTGGCGGTGTCGAAGTCGTACTGGTGCTTGGTGGGCTCCTTGGGCTTGGGCTCGATGTAGAAGTCGCCGTTGAAGCCGATAGAGCGTCCGTACTCGACAGCCATTCTCATGAGCCGAGCCATATTGTCGAGCTCGAGCCCCATATTGGTGTTGAGGAGGGTCTCATAGCCCTCGCGTCCGCCCCAGAACACGTAGCCGCTGCCGCCGAGCTTGACGGTAGCCTCGATAGCCTTCTTTATCTGAGCGGCGGCGTATGCGAAGACGTCGGCGGAGGGAGAGGTGCCCGCGCCGTGCATATATCTCGGGTGGTCGAAGCACTTAGCCGTGCCCCACAGGCACTTCATGCCCGTTTCTGCCTGCTTCTTTACGATGTAGTCGGTTATCTCGTCGAGCCTGTCGTTAGTCTCGGCGAGCGAGCCGTACTCGGGGGAGAGGTCGCGGTCGTGGAAGCAGAAGAACTCTATCGAGAGCTTGTCCATTATCTCGAAAGCGGCATCCACCTTAGCCTTCGCCCTTGCGGCGGGGTCGGACTCGCCCCACGATTTGTCGGCAGTGCCCACGCCGAACATATCGGTACCGTCGCCGCCCATGGTATGCCACCACGAGAGCGCGAAGCGAAGCTGCTCGCGCATGGTCTTGCCGCCGATGACCTCATCGGGGTCGTAGTACTTGAACGTCAGAGGGTCTGTGGAGTTCTTTCCCGCGTACCTGATCTTGCCTATGCCTTTGAAGAATTCGCCCATTTTAAAACACTCCTTTTCGCCGCATATCACAACAGGGGCAAAAAGCCCCTGTGTCTGCGGTTTTATTTTTAAGCCTTCGTACCCTTGTAGGGCGCCCTTTGAGCGTCCGCAAATATACGTTTATCATCGGACCGCCAAAGGCAGTCCCTACAATAGCTGTCGGCTTATTTAACGTTGGATATGCGCTCTCAATTATTGAGCAGGTCTACCGAGAGAGAACGCGACTCGGTATCGTAGTAGTCCTCGAGCTCCGCGACATAGTAGCGGAAGCAGACCTTGCCGTTGAAGGTGAGCACGTCGCCCGACTCCGAAACGCCGAGCTGAGCGAGCTGCGCGTCGGTGAGGTCCTTGAGCTTGACGCTGTTGTTCGAGGATACCGTCCACAGCGGCGTGCCCCATTTGTCGGGGTGCATATCATTGAACAGCTCGAAGCCGTCGGCGCTGAGGTCGCTGAAGTAGACCTTTTCGCCTCTGTTCTTGCCTGCATCGAGGTATATCTCGTCCGTAGGCGAGAGGACGGAGTATCTGCCCGCATTGTCCTTGCCTATGCCGAAGTATTTGAGCTGCTCCTCGGTGAGGTCATCGAGCTTTATCGCGTCGACGTCCTGAGCGGTCAGCCCGACCTCGAGAAGCTCATACACGTTCACGTCGCTTATCTCGAGGGTGGTGTCGTACCTGTAGCCGAGCGAAGCCATCTCCGAACGGCTGACGTGCACGGCGATATCATCGGAGAGCGCATTGAGCTCGCCCGTTATCTGCTGGCGGGTCTGAGTAGACCACGAGAGCTCGATATTCTCGCACTTGGGACGCTCCATATAGACAACGCGCTCCATATTCTTGAGGGTGAACGTCACGAACGGGTAGGTGACGTCGGCGTAGTTGGGCTCGATGTACACGGCAGTGCTGCCGTTTGAGCTGTCGTCGGTATTGACTATCCTGTAGCGGTACACTCCCGAGGGAGACTCGCCGCTCTGGTAAGTTTCCTGCTTGGAGGTGGTGACGAAGAACGAGGTGAAGAGGAAGTAGCCGAGCGCTCCGAAGATATACAGCAGGAGCACGACCGTGCCGACCGCCGTTTTTGCGCCCTCACCCGCACCCGAGAGCAGGAGGATGATGACACCCGCCGCGATGACGGGGATAAGTATCTCCTTGTGGTCGAAGTACATCAGCACCACGGGGAGCA
>JAUMVH010000283.1 GCA_030530245.1 Ruminococcus sp. | reverse complement strand
CATTTTACTCGTGTGAGAAGCTTACCGAGCTCACTCTCCCGACAAAAGGCTGCGAATTAGCTTTGTAAGCTTTTGCAAAAACAAGCTCGCTGAAAAGCGTGTATATCCCCTACGGACTTTTCGGCGAGGACTTCACGTATGTATTCCAAGGCTCGGGGCTCGAGAGCATAACCTTTGCTCCAACGATTACCGTTATTCCCGAGGGTATCTGCTTCGACTGCAAGAGCCTCACTGAGATAAACTGGAGCGATGCTCCCGAGATAATAAGGCAGCGCGCGTTCGACGCGTGTACCGCGCTGAAGGACGCGAAGCTCCCCGACAGCATTACCACGATAGAGCACGCCGCTTTCTACGGAACAGGTCTTGAAACGCTCCATATCCCCGAGAGCCTCACCACACTCGGAGACAGAGCTTTTATGAATACAAACTCCCTGAAACAGCTCTATGTGCCGTTCGATATCGAACAATCCGAACCCGCTTTTATGGGCTCGGGCATTGAGAGGCTCGAATTCGCTGACGGTATCGAGTACATACGCGGCACCTATCAGGAGCTCCCCGAGCTGACACAGGTCATAATCCCCGAAAGCGTGAAGACTATCGGTGCGAAGGCTTTCTACGGCGACAAGTCTCTGCCCGAGATAAAGCTCCCGAGCGGGCTCGAGGAGATAGGCTCGGACGCCTTCGCAGGCACCGAGGAACTCTACAGCATAACTATCCCCAAGGCCGTCACTAAGTGCGGCTGGACCGTATTCACAGGCAGCCGCCTGACCGATGTCACCTTCGAGGACGGCATGGAGGCTATTCCCGAGAATATCTGCCGCCGTGCTCAGTGGCTGGAAACAGCTCATATCCCTGCTTCTGTCAAGAAGATATGCGGAGGCGCGTTCTCTGAATGCCGCAACCTGACGACGCTCGATATGCCGCAGGACGAGATAAGCTTCGCTCCCGACACGTTCTACCTCTGCGACGTCCTCTTCGATGAGCGCGTCGACATCTACTCAAAGGCAGATACTCTCATCAACCGTATCGAAACCTCGCGCGGACAGAACGGTCTCATCAACTACACAGTCTACTACAAGGTCAATCCGCGCTTCGAGAAGAAGATGACGGAGGGCTCCGTTGAGATATGGGTCGAGGACTCGAACCCCATCGTCTGCGCAAGCCTTACAGAAGGTCTGCGTTCATCTCCCGCCGCCGAGACACAGACGCATTTCAGCGCTCCGTTCAATTCTCTTGACAAGGAGAGCATAATCCGCTTCAGCACCCGTCGCAAGGCGGACGCGAACACGGCTGTAACGGCTAATTTCAGGCTGAAAATGGAGAACGAGTTCGTAAACAATTTCTACGAGAAGAGTATCTCCTTAAGCGGTGAGAAGCTCGAGAAGGTCTCGCTGAAAGCTCCGAGTGCAGTGGAAGTCAAGGACGGCAAGGTCTCCTTCGGCGTGTACGGCTACGCTCCCGCAGACAGCGAGGTGACGCTCTTCGTCAACGACAACGAGGTCGCGAGGGTGTTCCCGAGCAGGTACACTGGCAGATACACCGCCAAAATCTCAGCCGACGCCGAGGACGGCGCTGAGATAAAGGTGTACGCAATGTCGGGCGATACGAAGTCGGCGACGCAGGTGTTGAAGTGTATGGAGGACGTTATCCTCGTGGAGAAGGTAATGCTCTACCACGACACCTCGCTCACTTCCTACGGGCTTGATATCACGAAGATTTTCACCG
>JAUMVH010000088.1 GCA_030530245.1 Ruminococcus sp. | reverse complement strand
TGATATTATACCACATCTTTACAGGAATTGCAAGCCTTTTTTTGAATTATTAGAAAAATAATTGTTTTGACGATTGTTCTGCGGTGCGGACTGTCGACAAAATGAGTGTAGGGGCGCTTTCCGAGCGCCCGCCGATCCGTAGGTTCGGCGGGACGCCGAGGGCGGCGTCCCCTACAAATCGTGTCAGGCAGCAGTTTTGTAAGGCACAGGCGCACGGAATGTGCCCTACAGGTGGGCGGCTTATTTCTTTTTCAGCACCGCCATCGCTGCGTGATGGAGGATATCGAACTCCTCGGGTGCCGAGCTTTCGAGCATTTCCATGTGCTCACGCTCCCACGCCGCCGTCTCCTCGGGCGTCAGCGACGCTCCCACGCCGCGGCACGCCTTCATTCTGCCGTTCCAGCTCTCACGCGTGAAATGCACGGGCAGGTCGTAGTCCTCCGCGTACTCGACATCGAAGTACCTGTCCGCGACCTCTGGGATAAACACGGGCTTGCGCTCGTAGCCCGCGCCCGTCCACTTGGGATTGTACTTCAGCACCAGCTCCTCGCTCGCCTTTGCAAGCGCGTCGTCCGCAGTCACCCACGCCATGAACAGTATCACGAGCCTGCCGCCGTCTTTAAGCAGCCGCGCGAGCTTCGGCACTGCCACGTCGTAGTCGAAGTAGAAGAAGCACTGGCACGCCGTTATCACGTCGAATGTGCCGTCGGGGAAGTCGAGCTCCTCCGCCGACGATACGACGAAGCTGATGTCCATGCCTGCGCTCTCGGCGAGGATACGCGCCTGCTCTATCTGGTTCTCGGAGATGTCCGCGCCGACCCACTCCGCGCCGTAACGGTACATACTGCGCGGGACTACGCCCGTTCCCGTACCGAGGTCGAGCACGCGCTGTCCCCTGACGCAGAGTCCGCGCTCCGCGACCTTATCGAAGAAGAGCGGCGGGTAGATGTCGCGGTATTTCGCGTAATCGGCGGAGGTTCGCCCCCAGTCGAAGGCTTTTCCGCCGTCTATGTCCTTGCTGAATATGTCCATTGTAATGCTCCTTTCAAAGCTGCTCCGTAGGGGCACACCACGTGTGCGCCCGTGGGAAAGCCATATATTCGTTGTAGGGGCGGACACACGGATCCGCCCCTACGTCTGAGTTATTAGTTCTTAGCTCTGAGTTCTTATCACTCGAAAACGGTGTTGTCGGCGCAGAGTATCGCCGTGCGGCGGATATCCGCGGGCTCGAACGGTATCTCGCAGGTCAGCCTCAGTGCGTCCATGAAGAGCGTGGGGTTGTAGTTGGTCTGCGTGCCCGCGGGCAGGTACATCGTGATGTCCACCGACGAGCCCGTGTCCGTGCACGTCAGGAGCTCCGTATCGGGCTTGATATCGACCGTTTTTATGCCCTTTTTCGTCTTTTTCTCGATGAGTATCTCGGGCTGCGCGATGAGCGACTGCACGGCTTCGTACAGTCCCGCGGAGTCGTCCGTGACGAGTGAGAAGGCGTACTCTGCCTTCGCTATCGCGGTTATCTTCCGATTCTGCTCCGCGACCTTCACTATCCGCATACCCTCGGGCATTACGGCGTTCAGCGCGTCGCGTATCGCCTCCATCGACATCTCGTCGTCGGTGATGTTGAAGTCGAGTATCTCGCAGCTGCTCTCGAAGCCGAGCGACAGCGCCAGCGCGAAGCTGTAGTACGGGTGCGGGTTGAAGCCCTCCGTGTACCATATCGGGATACGCGAGCGCCTGAAGGTCCGCAGCATACAGCGGTTCAGGTCGAGGTGGGAGATGTACCTTGCGCGCCCCTTTTTCTCAAACGTTGCTCTTACTCTTTGCAAAGCATTCCCTCCCCACTTTTTTGTTGACTCCGCAGCCCGAGCACCTCTGGCGGCAGTTCGGAGTCGTCACCGCCTCGCGCGCGGTCTTGTTCTCGCGGACGAGGAACGCCTTGTCCACGAGGTAGTCGAGGTGGTCCCACGGGAGTATCTCGTCGTACTCGAAGCGGCGGTTAGCGTAGAATGACGGGTCTATGCCGCAGTCCGCGAACGCCTCCAGCCACTTGTCGAAGCGGTAGTGCTCCTCCCAGCTGTCGAACTTGCAGCCCTTCTGCCACGCCGCGTATATCGCGGGACACAGCCGCCTGTCGCCCTTCGCGAGTATTACCTCGAGCATACTCACGTTCGGGTCGTGGTAGCTTATCTTTATCTTTTTGCTCTTCGTCGAGCCCAGCAGCAGCTTCTGCTTGTGGTCTATCATCTCGCGGGTGTCCTGCGGCTCGAACTCGAACGGCGTGAACGGCTTCGGTACGAACGTCGCGCAGCTCACCGACACCTGCACGCCCTTGCCGCGAGGTCTGTCCTCGATGCTGTAGAAGAGGTCGACGATACGCTGTGCGAGCTCCGCGATGCCGACGATGTCCTCGTCCGTCTCGGTGGGAAGTCCCATCATGAAGTAGAGCTTGACGCTGCTGTAGCCGCCCTCAAAGGCGATACGGCAGGTGTTCATTATCTCCTCCTCGGAGACGTTCTTGTTTATGACGTCGCGCAGGCGCTGTGTTCCGCCCTCCGCGGCGAAGGTGAGTCCGCTCTTGCGCACCTTCTTTATCTTGTTGAGCAGCGACTCCGAGAAGTTGTCCACTCTCAGCGACGGCAGCGACAGGTTTATGCGCTCGCCTGCCGTATAGTCGATGAGCTTCGAGAGCATATTGTCGATGTCGTAGTGGTCGCTCGTGCTCAGCGACGCGAGCGAGACCTCATCGTAGCCCGTGTTCTCGCACAGAGCCTTGGTCTGCTCGTATATCGTATCAGCCGATTTTTCGCGGAAAGGTCGGTATATGAAGCCCGCCTGACAAAAGCGGCAGCCGCGTATGCAGCCGCGCAGCACCTCCACGGACACGCGGTCGTGGACTATCTCCGTGAACGGTACCACGAAGTTGTCGGGGTAGTAGACCTTGTCGTAGTCGCGGATAATGCGCTTTCTCACGGTCGCGGGTATGCCCTCGTCGACGTCGATGTGGTCTATCGTGCCGTCCTCCTTGTAGGCGAAGTGGTAGAACTGCGGCACGTACACGCCCTCTATCTGAGCCGCCGCGCGCAGGAACTCAAGCCTCGTTGCACCCTCCTGCTTCATCCTGTGGTAGAGGTCGATGAGCTCGAGGTTGACCTCCTCGCCCTCGCCGAGCACGAACAGGTCGAAGAAGTCCGCGAGCGGCTCGGGATTGCACACGCACGGACCTCCCGCGATGACTATCTGCCTCAGCTCGGGCGTCCTGTCCTTCGCGAATATCGGTATCCCCGCGAGGTCGAGCATATTCAGTATGTTCGAGTACGAGAGCTCGTATTGCAGCGTGAAGCCTATGAAGTCGAAATCGCGTATCGGGTCGAGCGATTCGAGCGCGTAGAGCGGGATATCGTTGTCGCGCATTATCTGCTCGAAGTCCTCGGACGGAGCGAAGCAGCGCTCGCACCAGTAGTTCTCGCGCTCGTTCGTGAGCGAGTAGAGTATCTTCATTCCGAGGTGCGACATTCCGATGTCGTACGTGTCGGGGAAGCAGAACGCGAAGCGGACGTCGACCTTCGACTTGTCCTTTATCACGCTCCCGACCTCGCCGCCGATGTAGCGCGAGGGCTTCTGCACCTCAAGCAGGTGCTTTTCTATCTTTTCTTTTACGTTCATAATTCACCTTTTCGATTGGTTTGAGGAAGCGAATTGTAGGGAGCGCCGCAACTAACAGTTGCCCGTACCCTCTGTCAGCTCTGCTGACATCTCCCTACACTGTAGGGAGTCACCCGACGCTCCGCAGCATTGGTCAAGAGCGAGCGGGACGGCGA
This sequence comes from Ruminococcus sp., assembly GCA_030530245.1. Classification (GTDB taxonomy): domain Bacteria; phylum Bacillota; class Clostridia; order Oscillospirales; family Ruminococcaceae; genus Ruminococcus. The sequence continues at coordinate 6,869 of JAUMVH010000088.1, read as the reverse complement.
GGGCGCCGTCCCCTACAAGACGGAGCGGAAAAATATGATGTAGGGGCGAGTTCCGCTCGCCCGCAGTTTCGGTGTTGAACGGGCGCACGGAATGCGCCCCTACAGTTACAGCGTGAACCGCATGGGCAGGAAGTCCGAGAGCTTGAACCAGCCGTTCGACAGTATCACCACGAGGTCGTCGCCGCAGAACTCGCTGAGCACCTGCAGGCACGCTCCGCACGGCGGACACGGCTTCGTGAAATCACGCGTGGAGCTCCCCGCTATCGCGATAGCCTTGAACTGCGTAACGCCCTCCGATACCGCCTTGAAAACGGCTGTGCGCTCGGCACAGTTCGTCAGCGAATACGACGCGTTCTCGATGTTGCAGCCCGTGAATATGCGCCCGTCAGCCGCCATGAGCGCGGCTCCCACGCGGAAATGCGAGTACGGGCTGTACGACTTCTCCGCCGCCTTTACAGCCGCGCGGAACAGCTCCTTGTCCGTCATTTTCTCTTACCTCCGCCGACCTTGCGCTTCTTCCCGTCGGGAGTCATGATGTATGTGTTCTCGAGCTGTGCGCGCAGATTGCCCGTCACCGACGCGCGGTACTCGTTGCGGAGCTCGGTCTGCTCGGCTTTTTCCGCCTCCGTGAGTCCCTCCGCCTTCGACTTTCTCGCCAGCTCGTTTATGCGGTCTATCTTTTTCTGTTCCATACTGCACCTCTTATCGCAGAAATATACATAATACCATATTAGCACAAACCGTCCGAAAAGTCAACGGCGCGGTGTCCGAGCTGCCGATCCGCGTCGTCGCTCGCAAGCCCGCTCACTTAGCTATAATGGCAACTCTGTTCCCGTGATCGTTACATACAAGGCGGGCGGCGGAACGCCGCCCCTACAGGGAATGTGAAAATTTTTTCGTATTTATATTGTAATATGTGTCGAAATATGCTATAATAATAAAGTATATGATAATTTCAGCCCTTTCGGGCAGAACGGAGCTTCATATGGATAACATCATCACCTTCGGCGGAAGTATGACAAAACAGATAAATTTTGCCATGCAGCAGAACTATGTCCCTGTTTTCCGCAATATCACCCTCACCAACAACACCGACGAGGTCATTCCCGCGGTTCGGCTCAGGATAAGCTTCGAGCCCGAGTTCGCCAAGCCCTTCGAGTCGCTCCCGACCGACCTCCTCCCCTCGCGTCCCGCGGAGGTAGCTCCCGTAAATATCGTCCTCAACTCCGAGTACCTGTTCAGCCTGACCGAAAAAATGGTCGGCAGCGTCACCGTCGAAGCCGTAAAGGGCGACGAGGTCATCGCCTCGCAGGTCAATACCATAGAGCTCCTCGCCTACGACCAGTGGACGGGCGTGCTCTTCATGCCCGAAATGATAGGCGCGTTCATCACTCCCAACCACCCGAAGGTCAAGGAGATAGTCGCCGAGGCGGGCAAATATATGCAGAAGTGGAGCGGTTCGCCCTCCTTCACGGGCTATCAGGACCGCAACCCCAACATCGTAAAAATGCAGATGGGCGCGATATACGCCGCTTTGCAGGAGCAGAACATCGCCTATACCGCCCCGCCCGCGAGCTATGAGACAGCTCAGCGCGTACGCCTGCCCGAGGACGTCCTTACGGGCAAGAGCGGCACGTGCATAGACCTCGCGGTGCTGTACTGCGCCTGCCTCGAAGCTATCGACCTCAATCCCCTGCTGTACGTCATCAAGGGGCACGCCTTCGCGGGCTGCTGGCTCATAAACGAGACCTTCTCGGACTGCCTGCAGTACGACGTTTCCGCTATCTCCAAGCGTATCGCCAAGGGCGTGAACGCGATGAGTGTCGTCGAGTGCACCGACTTCACAGCGGGCAAGGGCGTCGATTTCGACGCGGCTGAGGCTCACGCTGCCGCTCACCTCGAGTCCTTCGACGACTTCTACTTCGCCATCGACGTCACCCGCACGAGAGCAGGCGGTATACGTCCCATGCCCGCACGCGTCTTCGAGGACGGCACGCTCAAGGCTGTCGACTACGGCGAGCGCAAGCGCAGCGAGATAACCTCCGCGCCCTCGGAAATGGACATTATCGGCGATATCCCGCAGGGCACCGAGCCCCGCGAGGTCACCAAGCAGACGATATGGGAGCGCAAGCTCCTCGACCTCAGCCTCCGCAACAGCCTGCTCAATTTCCGCCCCTCGTCGATGAACGTGCAGGTCATGGTCACCGACCTCGGCGAGCTCGAGGACGTCATCTCGCAGAACGAGGAGTTCAAGGTCTGCCCCGTGCCGAACGATATGTCGTTCCAGATGGCTGACAGCAAGATTTTCGAGATCGAAAACGACAAGTCGCAGATAGACGCCGTCGCAGACTCCGAGTTCAAGAGCCGCCGCCTTCGCACCTTCATCAGCGAGAGCGAGCTCGAAAAGATAATGAAGAAGCTCCACAGACAGGCGAAGGTCAGCATTGAGGAAAACGGCGCGAACACGATATACCTCGCGCTCGGCTTCCTGCGCTGGTTTGAGACCGACAAGAGCGAGAAGGCGCGGTATGCTCCGCTCGTGCTGATACCGATAGACATCAACCGCAAGGTGCAGGATAAATCCTACACGATAAGGGTGCGCGACGAGGAGACGCAGGTCAACATCACCGTCCTCGAGATGCTCAGGCAGTTCTTCGGCATAGGCATCAGCGGGCTCGACCCCGTGCCTATGGACGAGAACGGCGTCGATCTGCCGCTCATATTCAGCACCGTCCGTCAGGGCATTATGGCGCGCTCGCGCTGGGATATCGAGGAGTACGCCTTCATCGGTCAGTTCTCCTTCAACCGCTTCATCATGTGGAACGATATCCGCAACCGCGCCGATGAGCTCGCGGAGAACAAGGTCGTGGCGAGCCTCATCTCGGGCAAGACCGAGTGGGAGGAGGACGACATCTCGATGACGCCGCTCGACCTCGACAACAAGGTCGCTCCCGCCGACCTCGCGGTGCCCGTCGCTGCGGACTCGTCGCAGCTCGCGGCTGTGTACGCCGCAAATGCGGGCAAGAGCTTCGTCCTGCACGGACCTCCCGGAACAGGCAAGTCGCAAACGATAACCAATATGATAGCCAACGCCCTCCACCACGGCAAGACCGTCCTCTTCGTCGCCGAGAAAATGGCGGCTCTCGAGGTCGTGGAGAAGCGTCTCAACAAGATAGGTCTCGGACCGTTCTGCCTCGAGCTCCACTCGAACAAAGCGCAGAAGCGTGCCGTGCTCAAGCAGCTCGAGGATACGCTCAACGTCGGCAGGGTCAAGACTCCCGCCGAGTACGAGGCGCAGGCTCAGAAGATATCCGAGCTGCGTGCCGAGCTCAACGACACGATGTCGGAGATACACAAGGTCCGCCCGTACGGTATGTCGCTGTACGACGCGGCTGTAAAATACGAGCAGTTCAAGCCCTACGGCGGCAAGTTCAGCTTCACGCAGTCGCAGATCGACGCGATGAACGCGGAGACCTACTCGCAGTGGCGCGGCGAGCTCGAACGCCTCACTGCGGCAGGCAGGGAATTCGGCGACGTGACCGCCACCCCCCTCACCTGCTGCCGCCTCACCGAGTGCACGCCCGATACGCGCGGCAGGCTCGAGAGCAGGCTCGGCGAGTTCAAGTCCGCGCTTGCGGCGGCGGGAGCTCATAATGGCGAGCTCTGCGCGGCTGTGGGCTCCGAGGGGCTCAGCTACGCTCAGTGCAAAGCAGCAGCCGACCTCATCGCGGAGGCTTCCTCCGAGGGCTATATCCTCCCGCAGATACTCACGGGCAGCGACTGGGAGCTCCGACGCGACGCAGCTGCGAAGCTCGTAGCCGCGGGCAGGTCGCAGAGAACGCTCAAGGCGGAGGTGCTCGGTCAGTTCGAGCCGTCCGTGCTCGCATACGACGCGAGCGGCGCCCTCGTCAACTGGAAGACCGCGCAGAGCAAGTGGTTCCTGCCCAAGCTCTTCGGCACGAATAAGCTCGTCAAGGAGCTCGCGGCGCACGCTAAATCGCCCGCGACCGTGAATAAACAGAACATCGTCCAGCACTACGAAAAGCTCAATCAGCTCGGCGCGCTCAGCAATGAGATAGTCGGCGCGCAGCCCGAGCTCACCGCGGTATTCGGCGCTCTGTGGCAGGGCGAGAACTCCGACTGGGATTTGATAGAAAGGGCGGCGACGCTCTCGGAGAAGCTCAGAGGCAGGCTCGCGGCGGCTCCGCTCAGCGCGGAGGAGAAGTCCAAGCTCGCGCAGACGCTCGTCTCGGGCTATTGCGATCCGACCGCAAAGGCGGCTTCCAAGCCCGCCGCGGATAAGCTCTCCGCCGACTTTGCAAGGCTCGGCACGGAGGTGGATACGCTTGGCAGCGAATTCGCGCTCACGCCCGACGCTCTCGGCAGCGCGGGCGACTGGTCGGCGGCGGCTTCCGCGCAGGCTGACAGCGTTATCGGCGCTCTCCCGCAGCTCAAGGAGTGGACGGGTATCGTCACGATATGCAACAGCCTTACCTCGCTCGGTATCGGCAACGTCGCCGACAACTTCCTCGCGGGCAAGGTGCGTCCCGACGAACTGCTCGGCGGCTTCGACTGCGACCTCTGCCGCGCTATGGTGACGTCGACCATCTCCGCAAGCCCCGTGCTGTCCAAATTCCAAGGCACGCTGTTTGAGGAGACCATTCGCAAATACGGCGAGGTGCTCGACAGGTTCTCGACCCTCACCATAAACGAGCTCGTAGCCGAGCTGTCCGCGAAGATACCCGCGGCGGGTCAGTCGGCGGCAAGCTCCGAGATAGGCATACTGCAAAAGGCGATAAAGAGCAACGGACGTATGATGTCCATTCGCAAGCTCTTCGACAGCATCCCCAACCTCCTGCGCAGAATGTGCCCCGTCATGCTCATGAGCCCGATATCCGTCGCTCAGTACATCGACCCTTCGTACCCGAAGTTCGACCTCGTCATCTTCGACGAGGCTTCACAGCTCCCGACCTGCGAGGCTGTCGGTGCTATCGCGCGCGGCGAGAACGTCATCGTCGTCGGCGACCCGAAACAGCTCCCGCCTACGAGCTTCTTCGCGTCGAATCAGGTCGACGAGGAGAACTACGAGAAGGAGGACCTCGAGAGCGTGCTCGACGACTGCCTCGCGCTCTCTATGCCGCAGGAGCACCTGCTCTGGCACTACCGCTCGCAGCATGAGAGCCTCATCGCCTACAGCAACGCCAAGTATTACGACAACAAGCTCTTCACCTTCCCGTCGCCCGACGACCAAGTATCGGAGGTCAGCTGGGTGCACGTCGACGGCTACTACGACAAGAGCTCCACGCGTACCAACAAAGCCGAGGCTAAGGCTATCGTGGACGAGATATCACGCAGACTCGAAGACCCCAAGCTCCGCAAGCTCAGTATCGGCGTAGTTACGTTCAGCCTGCCGCAGCAGAACCTCATAGACGATATGCTCATGGACGCCTACAGAGCGCGCCCCGAGCTCGAGCAGTGGGCTAACGAGCAGTACGAGCCCATCATCATCAAGAACCTCGAAAACGTTCAGGGCGACGAGCGCGACGTTATCATGTTCTCTATCGGCTACGGTCCCGACAAGGAGGGCAAGGTCAGCATGAACTTCGGTCCGCTCAACCGCGACGGAGGCTGGAGACGTCTCAATGTCGCGATATCGCGCTCGAAGTGTCAGATGATAGTATTCTCCGTCATCACCCCCGATATGATAGACCTCTCGCGCACACGCTCAGACGGCGTCGAGGGACTCAAGGGCTTCCTCGAATTCGCGGCTAAGGGCAGGAGCGCTCTCGCCGTAAGAGGCAACACCTCCGCGAAGACCGCCGACTTCGGCAGCGTGCTCGCGGAAGAGCTCCGCAAGCGCGGCTATACAGCCAATACCGCTGTCGGCTGCTCCGACTTCAAGATAGACGTAGCAGTCGCAGACCCCGAGGACACCTCCAAGTACATACTCGGCATCAACTGCGGCACGAAGTCCAACTACGTTAACGGCACCGCCAAGGACAGACACCTCTCGCAGTCGTCGGTTCTGCGCGGTCTCGGCTGGAACACCATGAACGTGTATATCCTCGACTGGCTCGACAACAAGGACAAGGTCATCAAGAAGGTCGAGGACGAGATAGCCGCGATAATCGCGCGCAGGAACGCGCCTCCCGAGCCCGTAAAGGACGAGCCCAAGCCCCAGAAGCAGGAGCTCGTGTTCGAGACGGAGGAGGTAAGTCCCCTTGCCGAGCGCTGTGAGAAGTACAAGCCGTTCAAGGTCAAGGAGTACGGCAAGAGCGAGAGCTTCAACGAGACGGGCGAGGTAAAAATTATCAAGTGCGTCAAGGAGATACTCGCGGCTGAGGCTCCTATAAGCAGGACGGCTCTCACTAAGAAGCTGTTCGCGTGCTTCGGCGTGGCGAGGACGACTCCCAACACCAAGGCAACTGCCGACGCCGCTATCGAAAAGTGCGGTGCGGTCGTTACCAAGGCGGGCGAGAGCGACTTCCTGTGGCTCCCCGACCAGACTCCCGACAGCTACGACATCTGCCGCGCGAACTGCTCCAATGAGGACAGGCGCACGCTCGATGAGGTGGCTCCCGAGGAGATAGCGGCGGGTATCAGGCTCATCATGTCCGAGCAGATAGCAATGCTCCGCGAGGACCTTATCCGCGAGACCGCTCACCTTTTCGGCTTCACGAGGGTGACTCCCACGATAGAGACTGCCGTTTCCCTCGGCATACGCGAGGCTAAAAAGCGAGGCTTCGTAGAGTTCTCCGAGGACGGACGCATATCCTTCACCGAATGACACTCTCAAATGCGTATGCGGGCGCACTACAACAGAGTTGCATATAGCATTGCCAGCCAAATCAAAGATTTGGGGCACTGCT
>JAUMVH010000087.1 GCA_030530245.1 Ruminococcus sp. | reverse complement strand
ACGCATTAAAAATGCGTGGTCGAGCGGTCCGCTGCCCTTGCCGAGGTCGAGCATAGCCGCGAGCGCGCCCGAGATGTACTCCTTCGCCTGCGCTATCGCCTCGCCGAGCGGCAGTCCTTTCGCGAGCCCCGCCGCTATCGCGCTCGACAGCGTGCAGCCCGTACCGTGGGTGTTCGGGTTGTCGATACGTCTGCCCTCGAACCACCACGATGTGCCGTCGGGACAGCAGAGGAAGTCGTTCGCGTCGTTGGTGGCGTGCCCGCCCTTGCAGAGCGTAGCACAGCCGTATCTGTCCGTAATCGCCGCAGCCGCAGCCTCCATATCCTGCGCGGAGGCTATCCTCCTGCCCGATATGAGCTCCGCCTCGGGGATATTCGGCGTTATCACCGCCGCGAGCGGGAACAGCAGCCGCTTCACGGCTTCGTAAGCCTCACCCGAGCTCAGCGCCGAGCCGCTCGTTGCGACCGCAACGGGGTCGACTACGACATTTTCGGCTTTCCAGCAGGCGAGCCTGTCCGCGATGACCTCCGCGAGCGCCGCCGAGGAGACCATGCCTATCTTGACCGCGTCGGGGCGGATATCGCTGAAGACCGCGTCTATCTGCGCCGCGAGGAACTCGGGCGGGGTGTCGAGCACTCCCGTCACGCCCGTGGTATTCTGCGCCGTGAGAGCCGTCACTGCGCTCATGGCGAAGACGCCGTTCATGGTCATTGTCTTGAGGTCAGCCTGAATGCCCGCGCCGCCCGAGGAATCGCTCCCCGCTATGGTAAGTGCCGTCTTCATACGCGTATCCCCTCCTCTGCTTTTCCGCGGAGCAGCTCAGCCGCCGCCCTCACGTCGTCCGCGGCGAATACTGCCGAAACTACGGCGATACCGCGCTGTCCGCAGCCGCTTATCTCACCGACGTTTTCCGCCGTGATACCGCCTATTGCGCATATCGGCAGCCTCACGCTCGCCGCAATTTCACGGAGCTGCTCGGGAGTTATGCGGATGGCGTTTTTCTTGGTCGGCGACGGGAAAACAGCTCCCACACCGAGGTAGTCCGCGCCCATTTTCTGAGCCGCACGCGCCTGCTCGACTGTCTTAGCGGTCGCGCCGATGATGAAGTCCTCGCCCGCGATACGCCGAATCTCCGCGACAGGCGCGTCCTCGATACCGACGTGGACCCCGTCCGCACCGCTGAGCATAGCCGCGCGGTAGTCATCGTTGACTATCAGCGGAGCGCCGTAGCTGTGGCATATCGGCAGGAGCCGACGCGCCTGCCCGACGAGCTCGTCCGTATCGAGCTCCTTATCGCGGAGCTGTACGCACGTCACGCCGCCCTGCAAGGCGAGCTCCACCTGCTCGGCGAGGTCGCGTCCGCGCAGGCAGCCGCTGTCCGTTATCGCATAAAGGGTGAGCATTTCGGGTGAAAAAATCATCTGCTCTCACTCTCCTCTCTGAATCTGTCAAGGTACACACTCGGGTCGGGGCAGGTCATAAGCCCGCTCATCACGCACGCTCCCGCTGCTCCCTCGGCACGCACGAGCGCGTAATTCTCCGCGCTTATCCCGCCTATCGCGTACACGGGTATGCTCACGGCGGCGCAGACCTCCCGCAGGAAGTCAAGCCCGCGCGGAGGAAGTCCCCGCTTGCAGTCGGTGGCGAAAATGTGACCCGCTGTGATATATGCCGCGCCGAGCTCCTGTGCTTTCAGAGCGTCCGCTGCCGAGTGGCACGACGCTCCGATAACGCGGAACTTCGCCTTCACATCGGCGGGGAGCTCCGCGAGAATGTGCAGGGGCAGGTGTATGCTGTCCGCACCGAGCTCAAGTGCGATTTCCGCGAAGCTGTGCAGTACGCACGGGACGCCGTGCTCCGCACAGATACGCATAGCCTGCTCTGCGAGGGAGCGGTACTCCTGCGGGGACAGGTCCTTCTCGCGCAGTATCACCGCCCTCGGCTTCGCGGCGGCTATTTTCGCGAGCTGTGCGGGAAAATCTCCGCACAAGCCCCTGTTCGTCACGCATATAACGTTACACATAGAGGTAATCGTTCAGCACGGGCTGGAGTCCCTCGCCCGACATATCGTCGTACATCTTGCGCAGGCTCCTGCCGTCGCTTATCTCGAACTGCTCGTCGCCTGCCTCGCCGCCGTCCTTGCCCGTGTACTTGCTCTCGTGGTCGCCGATACCCGTCGACACGCCCGCGGATATCTTCGTCGCGGCTATCTTGACGATACCGTTGCGGAAGCTCTCGCTCTCGCGTGATGACACCGTGATACCGCAGAACGGCAGGAATATCCTGTACGCGCAGAGCACCTGACAGAGCTGCTTTTCGTGCACGTCGAGCGGATTTATCTTCTCGTTGTTGACAATCGGGCGCAGCCGCGGACATGAGAGCGATATCTCCGCGTGCGGGTACTTGCGCTGGAGGTAGTACACGTGGAGCGCACTTGCGAGCGCGTCCTTTCTGAAATCGGACAGTCCCAGCAGAGCCGAGCACGCGATACCGCGCATACCTGCCAGAAGCGCTCTCTCCTGTGCCTCGAATCGGTACGGGAACACGCGCTTGTGTCCCATAAGGTGGAGCTGCTCGTAGCGGTCGCTGTCGTAGGTCTCCTGAAACACGGTGACATAGTCGACGCCGCACTCGTGGAGGTAGCGGTACTCGTCGGTGTTTACGGGGTATATCTCGATCCCCACAAGGCGGAAATACTTCCGCGCGAGCTTACACGCCTCGCCGATGTATTCGACGCTGCTCTGCGCACGGCTCTCACCCGTGAGTATCAGTATCTCCTCCATGCCGCTCTCGGAGATGACCTTCATCTCGTGCTCTATCTGCTCCATCGAGAGCTTCATGCGGCGAATGTCGTTGTAGCAGTTGAAGCCGCAGTATACGCAGTAGTTCTCGCAGTAATTGGCGATATACAGCGGTGTGAACAGGTAGACCGTGTTGCCGAAGTGCTTTTGCGTCTCGAGGCGTGCGCGCTCTGCCATCTGCTCGAGGAAGGGCTCTGCCGCAGGCGACAGGAGCGCCTTGAAGTCCTCGACCGAGCACGTATCATGCCTCAGCGCACGGAGCACGTCCGCGGGGGTATACCTGCCGTAGTCGTAGCCGTTCATCTCGGAGATGACGCGCTCGCGGATATCGGAGCTTATCTGCTCCATGCCCTCCATATACTGCATATGGTCGGTGCGCGAGGACGGGTCGTTCTCGAGGCGGTGCTTTTTTTCAAGTGCGGCTTCGGAGAGCTTGTCCGAGTCCACAAAGTAGTTGTTGTCCATTTGTATTACTTCCAATTCGTTATTTGTAGGGGCGAGTTCCGCTCGCCCGTGCTGTCTTGATTCCTTCTTCGGGCGCACGGAATGCGCCCCTACGATTTGCTGCCACAGGTCGTTCTGTAGGGGCGCCCTTTGGGCGTCCGCCAATATCCGACAGATTTGCGGACCGCCAAAGGCGGCCCCTACAACAGGGTGTAGGGGGCGATGCCCACATCGCCCCGCCATTGCGAAATGGGCTGATCAGGCATCAGCCCCTATATCTGAGTTCTGAGCTCTTAACTCTGAGCTCTGCATTAGTCGTGCAGAAAGCCCGTCAGCGTGTCGGACGGCGAGGCTCCGCGGGTGAGGACGCGTCCGAGTCCCGAGAGGTACGCCTTTCTGCCTGCCTCTATCGCCTGCTTGAACGCCTCCGCCATAACGGGCAGGTCGCCCGCCGTAGCAAGCGCCGTATTCGACATTACAGCCGCGGCTCCCATCTCCATAGCCTCGCAAGCCTGCGAGGGACGTCCGATACCTGCGTCAACGATTATCGGCAGGTCTATCTCGTCGATGAGTATCTGTATGAAATCGCGTGTGGCGAGTCCCTTATTCGAGCCTATAGGCGACGCGAGCGGCATTACCGAAGCCGCACCCGCGTTCACGAGGTCGCGTGCGGCGTTGAGGTCGGGGTACATATACGGCATTACCACGAAGCCCTCCTTCGCGAGTATCTCCGTCGCGCGGATAGTCTCCTGATTGTCGGGGAGCAGATACTTCGTATCGCGCATTATCTCGATCTTGACGAAGTCGCCGCAACCGAGCTCGCGCGCGAGACGTGCTATGCGCACAGCCTCCTCCGCGTTCCTTGCGCCCGAGGTATTCGGGAGCAGAGTCACGCCCTTGGGGATATAGTCGAGGATATTCTCGCTCTCGGCGGTGTTCGCACGGCGTACCGCGAGGGTTATCATCTCCGCGCCCGCGTAGTTGACTGCCGCCTCGATGAGGCTGAGCGAGTACTTGCCCGAGCCGAGGATAAAGCGCGAGCTGAACTCCCGCCCGCCTATTATTAGCTTGTCATCTTTCATGTTGATTCTCCTTAAACATCGTATTCTTGGGCGATAATGCGTATCGCCATATGTGCCTGATGAGCCGCGCAGACCGCCACCCGCGCGGATATGAGCCCGAGCCCGTCCGCGACGTCGCTCTCGCCGTCTCCGCAGATGTAGAAGTGCTTGGTCACGCGGCGCGTGACTATGCTGTTCGTGGACGAGAGCCCCGCCATGCCCGAGCCCGATATCAGGTACTTCTCAGGCATTTTTTCGAGCACCGTATTCACGAGCATAGCCTTCTGGTCGGCTCTGTCGAACGCCTCGCAGATGATGTCCTCGCCGCCGAGAAGCTGCGGGATATTCTCCTCCGTGAGCTTCACGCAGTCGCGGCGGATATCGCAGTAGGGCGCTATCCTCGTCAGCGTATCGTACAGCGCATCGGACTTGTACTCCCCGAGCTGCTCGGGAAAGTACTGCTGGCGGTTGAGGTTGGAGATGTCCACGCGGTCGAAGTCGATGATGTGGAGCCTGCCGACTCCCGCCCGCGCGAGGTGTATCGCGATATTCGAGCCGAGCCCGCCCAGTCCGCACACGGCAACGCCTGCCGCCGCGAGCCTGCGCTGAAGCTCCGCCCCGTGGCGCTCCTCAAGCGCGCGGTACATCTCCTCCCTTGTGGGTATCGCCATATCAGCCGCCTCCCACGAAGCGCACTACCTCGAGGTGGTCGCCCTCGTACAGCACAGTCTTGGCGTACTGGTCCTTGGGCACGATGGACTCGTTCAGCTCGACGGCTACCTTCTGTTCGCCGTAGCCGAGCTCCGCGAGCGCCTCGGACACAGTCTTGCCGTTGAGCTCGTACTCCTTGCCGTTGATAGTCAGCATAAATATTCCTCCTAACGTAAAAAAAGCGGCAGCCATAAGCAGCTGCCGCAATGTTCCTTCGTTCAGCTCCCTACGTTGGCATTATCCAAATCAGGTCACGGGTCGAAGGTGACACCTTCCTCTCAGCCTGTTCCACAAGCTCCCCTGCGTTTTATATTATAGCACATTGCTTTGCAAAAATCAAGTGGTTTTTCTCAAGGGCTCTTCGTGGGACGCTGTCCCACACCCTGCCAAGGGCGCTGCCCTTGACCCGCCAGAGGCTCTGCCTCTGGACTCCGCAAGGGCTCTGCCCTTGACCCGCTGGGGCGCCGCCCCAGACCCCGTCGGGGAGCGCACTCCCCGAACCCCATAATCGCGTTGCCGCTCGTAAACTCGCTTACCTTGCTCAGACGGCAAGTCTGTACCCGCGATTGTAAGAATCACGGGATTCTACTAAGACGTAGTCTGTACCGCGGTTCATAGTCTCACAAATCCGCCGCGCAAAAAGCGGAGAATTTCGTCGTTTTTTCGGAGGCGCTGCTGTTGACTTCACGCCAATGCTCGGATATAATATTAGTATAAGATGAAATTAGAGAGCTGTTTTCAATGAAATTTTATATAAAAAATATCATACCAAAGCCGCAAAAGGCTTTGAAAAGGCTGTCCGCTGTCATGTGCGCAGTCTTTTTTGCGTTGAACGCCGCCTGCGGTGAGCCCGAGCCTCCCGCCGAGAGAGAGCCCGCGCTCTCGGCTGAAACGATAAGAACTGCGGGAGCCGATTTCACGCACGAATACGTGCTCGACAACGTGCAGAAAAAGATGTACGACACGCTCGCGGAGTCGATGAAGTCGCCCTCCGAGGAGATACTGATATACGAGTACAAGGGCGACCACATGGACTTCCTGCTGAAGGACGCGCTCGTCGCGATGACGTGCTACACGATGGATAACCCGCTCGACAGCCAGCTCCTCGCAAACCGCGATATCCGCATGGAGGCGGTGCCCAAGAGCGGCGGCCGCAACCGCATTTACGCGTATCGGCGCGAGGACTCCGACGGCCTCGAGCTCGCGATGATGAAGCGTGCCGACGCCGAGTCGGTGAGCCGCCACTTCATCAGCACTATATCCGCCCTCGACGACGAGGAGAAGCTCCGCGCGATACACGACAGGCTCTGCCAAGGACAGTACGACACCGATATAACTCCCGCCTCGCACACGATATACAGCGCGCTCATCGACAAGAGCGCCGTCTGCGACGGTTACGCCTACGCGTTCAAGTACCTGTGCGACCTCGCGGGCATCGACTGCGTTGTCGTGATAGGCACGTTCGACAAGAGCAACGACGGCGAGCTCGGTCACGCGTGGGATCTCGTGTGGCTCGGCGGCACGTGGAAGCTCGCGGACATCTCCTGCGACGTATACGAGGCGCCGTCATACGAGCATTTTCTCATCGACGACCTCACTATCGACGGGCGCATACCGTATAAAGCCTATCCCGTCCCGATGTACAAGGAATACCAGTAAAAAAACACGGTTCAGACGAACCGCGTTTTTGTTTCGCTTATTTGAGGTATTCCCCCCACTTGTCCATGGCGGCTTGCTTCATCGCCGCGAGCTCGTCCCTGTGCGCCTCGAGTATGCCGTTCATATCCGACATCTCCGCGGACGGAGCCTCCCCGAGCACCTCGCTCAGCTCCGTATCCGTCTCAAAATTATACCATCTGACATCATAGGATTTCGATGACTGTGTTTCCTCGGTCGTACCGCTGATCTCGGCGTCGACGAAGTAGCAGTCCGCACCGAATATCTTATGCGGGATAGAAAGAATGGTCCCTGTTGTATCATGGTAGCAGTTCATACCTTCGTCGTCTATGGTCAGCGCTCCTACAGGCGCAACCGTGACCGTACCCATCGTGAAGTTGAGATAGTGCGGCAGCCTTACCACATAGAAGTAGTTCTCGTCCTGACAGACGTACACAGGCACCTTTCTCGCAGACGGCTTTTCCGCCAGTTCGCCCGTACCGACCTGATACATACCCTCGCACATCTGCTTCATCGGGCGGTATTTGAGGAAGTACCACGCCGCGTTGACCGTTCCGAACAGCGCGATACACACGCACATCAGCACAGCCATGACCTTTGTGAAGCGGCTCCGTTTCAGCTTCTTCCCGACCTTTTTGAAGGTCTCGGCTTCGTCGGGGACAGCCCTGCGCTCGGGCTCGGGCACCACAAACGCGTCGGACAGGCTGCGGCAGCTGTTGCAGCCGCGCAGGTGCTCCTCCACGAGCGATGTTGTCTCCTCGCTGCAAATCCCCTCCTTATAGAGAGGAAGCAGGTCGATGATAGTATTGCAGGATATCTCGTTTTTACTCATAATAGTCCCTCCTTTTTCATAAGCTCCATGAGCCTCTGCTTCGCGCGGTAGTAGGTCACGCCCGCCCAGTTGCCGCTCTTGCCGAAGACCGCCCCGATGTCGGAGTAGCTCAACTCCGCGAAAACGCGCAGGGTAAAGACCTCGCGGTACGGCTCGTCGAGCTCATGGAGAAGATGATGGATATGCATAGCCGTGTCCCTGTCGGCGAGGCGGGCTTCGATGCTCTCCTGCGCGGCGGGCTCGGGAACAGTCTCGAGGGAGCTGTTCCTGCTCTCGGCTTTTTTCATATGGTCGCAGACGAGATTTTTCGCGATAGTACACAGCCACGTCCTCACAGAGCAGCCGCCCCTGAAGCTGCCGGCACTTGTCATGGCTTTGAGCATGGTGTCCTGCAAAACGTCCTTCGCGAGCTGCTCATCGCGGCACATTCTCAGGATAAAGGCGTAGAGGTCGGCGCTGTATTTCTCGTATATCTCGTGGAATTCCCTGTCCATCATCTCACCTCCTTCATATAGTTAGACGAGCGGCTTTTAACTTTATTACAGCAATTTCAAAAAAACAGAAACAGCCACAGAGAAGCCTCTCCGCGGCTGTTTTTCATATCTCGTCCATCTGCCCGATACTCGGTCGGCTCTCGTCCATCAGCGGAGTGTCATCGGGTATGCCGTCCATATCGCCGCGGGAGCTCGCTCTGAGCTTCTCTATCCGCTCGATATATGTCTCGCCGTACTGCGGCTTGCCCGTCTTCTGCTGCTCGAAGACCTCGCTGAACTGCGGGAAGCCCTCCTGCTGCTCGAGGTAGCGGTACTTCGCATTCGCGATGATGGTCAGCACCGCAAGCGCTATCGTCATAAAAAGATACAGGATATCTATCTTCATCGGCAGGACCGTACCCCAAAAGGCGTCGAAGTAGTTGTCAACGTTCCGAAAGAGGACGGTGTTGAAGAACATAATGATAGGAGCTAACCCCGCGAAGAGGTTGCTCTTCTTGTAGGTGCCGAGGAAGCCCGCCGCGAGGACTGCGCCCTTGAAAAGCGGTCCGTTTATCAGATGATACAGGCTGCCCTCCATGATGAGTGAGAGGTATGCTCCCGCTAAAATGTAGAAGCCGCAGGCTGTCACGTAAACAGTTGATACGATGGTATACGTCCTGCTGCACCTTTTCATAGCGGCGTGATTCTGTGTCATACTGCTCAAAGCTGTCACCTCTTCGGTATAATTATCATTTCCCGACACATATAATATTGCGGGAGCAGTAACGCATCTCCGTCCCGCGGCATATCATACATCAGCGATGTTGACAAGGACGCCCGCGTCCGAGATGTCGATAGTGCCGAAGGAGGGCTTTCTGCCGTCGTGCGGACACGAAGCGCTGCCCGGGTTGAGGATATACAGCCCGTCGTCGAATGAGTTGTGGCGGACGTGGGTATGCCCGTAGAGGACGATATCGCACTCCAGCTTCTCGGCTCTGCTCATCAGCCGTTCGAGCCCGCCCTTGACTCCTACCGTGTGACCGTGGGTCGCGAAGAGCTTATGCCCGTTCATCAGCGGCAGCACCACATACTCGGGGCTGAGGCTGCCGACATCGCAGTTGCCGCTGACGTGCAGCACCTTCTCGATGAATTCGGGGTGCTCGATGATGAAGCGGTCGAGCTCGCGCTCGCCGTCGCCGAGGTGGATGAACCAGTCGGCGTCGCTGCTGCGCAGGAATACGGACGAAAGAGCGCTGTAATTGCCGTGTGTGTCTGAGATAACGATGATACGCATACTGCACCTCCAAAAGCAAAGAAGTATATCTGTCACATACATTATACAGCTTTTCAGACATAATTGCAAGCCCGTTTTTGCGGAGATTCAGGAGGCAAATATGAACAATAACAACAAGATAGACCCCGATAAGCTCAGCGGACTCCTCAACGCAGTCAGCAAGAAGATAGGAGTGCCCGCGGATACGCTGAAAAGCGAGCTCGAGGCAGGCAAATTCGACAGCGCACTCTCGGCAATGAGCGGCAGCGACGCGGCGAAGTTCCGACAGGCTGTGAACAACCCGCAGCTCGTGGAGAAGATGATGAGCACACCGCAGGCAAAGGCGCTGTACAAGAAGCTCTCGGGCGGGAAATAATGGACGACGTAATGGATAAGGTATCGGGGCTGCTGTCGGACGAGGAGAGCGTGCGGCAGCTGTCGGAGCTCGCGAAGATGTTCATGTCGGACGTCGGCGAGGGCTCGACCGATACCGAGGACGGCAGTTCAGCCGAGAGCGGCAGCTCCGCCGAGGACAGCACGGGCTCCGATACAGGCGGAATGCCCGATATCGAGACGATACTCAAGCTCACGAGCCTCGCGGGAGCCTTCACGCAGAGCGACAAGAACGCCGACCTGCTGCTCGCGCTGAAGCCTCACCTCGGCGAGGAGAAGCAGAAGCGCGTGGACAGGGCGGTCAAGCTGCTCAAGCTCATAGCCGTGTGGAATATGGCGAAGGAGAGCGGTTTGCTGAAGGACATCATGTAAGCCGCTATCGGCAGCAGAGGAGGTGTGGATATGTCCGTATACGGCAGCGGTATGAGGCGGGGCTCGTGGGAGCCGCAGATGAGGCGGAATGCGGATATACCTCCCGTGCCCGCGCCTTTGCCTGTGCCCGAAAGGGAGGCGGATAAGCCTCCGCGCGGGAGCAGCAGCGCGCCTCGCAGACGAGCCGTGCCCGACCTCCTCGGGAGCATACTCCCCGACAGTATCGACAGCGACACCCTGCTCATCGCGGCGCTGCTGTTCCTGCTGCTGAAGGAGGGCGGCGACATCAAGCTCGTCATTGCGCTCGGCTATATACTGCTGTAGAACGGTGGTGATACAATGGATACGGGTCTGATATTCTACATCGTGTGCGGAGCCGTGCTCGCGGCGATGGTCGTCTACTATGCGCGGCGGAAGCACAAGCTCCTGTCGGCGCTGTTCGGGAGCGGCTCGGGACTCGCGGCGCTGCTGCTCGTCAATTACTTCGGCGGTCAGTTCGGAGCATATCTGCCGATGAATCTGTTCAACGTCTGCGGCAGTACGGTACTGGGAGCGCCGTTCGTGGCAGCGATGATAGTCGTGCGATGTTTATGACGCAGAGCGGGACGTCGAGGACGCCGTCCCCTACAATGCTGCCGACCGCGGTAACATCTTCCAAGGGC
>JAUMVH010000086.1 GCA_030530245.1 Ruminococcus sp. | reverse complement strand
CCGAACATCTCCGACGTCGACGCCTGATAAAAGCGGCACTCGGGCTTGACTATGCGTATCGCCTCGAGCATATTCGTTACGCCGAGCGCGTCGATGTCAGCCGTGCCGAGGGGAGTGTCCCAGCTCGTCGCGACGAACGACTGCGCCGCGAGGTTGTATACCTCGTCAGCCTGCGATATCCTCATTGCCGAGATGAGGGATATGGGGTCGGTCATATCGGCGTAGATGAGCGTCACCTTGTCCTTGAGGTGGGCGATATTGCCGTAGTCGGCGGTCGCCTTTCTTCTCCATATGCCGTAGACGTTGTAGCCCTTTTCAAGGAGGAGCTCAGCGAGATACGAGCCGTCCTGTCCTGTGATGCCTGTGATAAGTGCGTTTTTCATTTATGTTCTCCTTTGATTTAGATATTTGCTATGCGTCGGGCGGGACGTCGATGACGCCGTTCCCTACAAAAATGTCCGCCCGTAAATAGGCTGTTTGTTCTGTTATTTATTACTTCGGCAAAAATGTCGATACTTTTTAGTTGGTCTGCGCCGAGGGATAGCTGTACGGAGCGGTCGTTCGGCATTGCTTCGCTTGCCTCTCTCAGTTCTCAGGGGGACGCTGTCCCCCTCGGTTTCACCCCCTGCTGTGGTGAGTACCTCACCCCAGACCCCCGTGAATCCGCTTCGCGGTTTTTTTATTGATATTTAATTGCCGAGGTAATAATCCCGAATCAGACGAGTTCATTCCTGCCCTGCTCCCTGAGCTGAGCGATGACCTTTTTCACGTCCTGTGTGCTGTTCTTAGAGCATACCAGCACCGCGTCGTCGGTGTCGACGATTATCACGTCCTCGAGCCCGACTGCCGCGATAAAGCGCTTGCCGCCGCATACCGTCGTATGCCTGCTCGCGACGGATATAACGTCGCCCGTGATGTAGTTCTTGTCGGAGTCGGTCTTGTTGATGCGCTCGACAGCCAGCCAGCTGCCGACGTCGTCCCAGCCGAAGCTGCCGGGGATAGTGTAGATGTTCTCGGCTTTTTCCATTATGCCGAAGTCCACGGATTCGCTGCGGAAGGCGGTGAACTCGCGCACGAGCACCTCGTTGAAGCTGTCCGTGCCGTAAGCCTCGCCTATCTTTACCGCGCCCTCGTAGATGTCGGGCATGAGGCGTTTGATGTTATCGAGTATCGTCGAGAGCTTCCACACGAACATTCCGCTGTTCCACAGGTACTTGCCCGAGGTGAAGTACATCTCGGCAGTCGCGAGGTCGGGCTTCTCGACGAAGCGCTTTACCACATACGCGCCGCTTTCGTCCTCGGAGCCGAAGTTGATGTAGCCGTAGCCCGTCTCGGGATATTCGGGCGTTATGCCAATTGTGACGAGGTTGCCGTTCTGCGCGGCTACCTTAGCCGCCCTTTTCAGCGTATTTACGTAGATGTCCTCGAGACCGATGAGGTGGTCGGAGGGGAGCACCATCATTATCGCGTCGTCGTACTTCCTGTTTATCACAGCCGCCGCGAACGCGATACAGGGCGCGGTGTTCCTTGCCGCGGGCTCGGAGAGTATGTTCTCCTTCGGTATATCGGGCAGCTGCTCCTCCACGAGCGGGGTGTACGCCGCGTTCGTGACGATATAGATGTCGCTCATTTCCACGAGCGGAAGAAGCCTCCGCACCGTCTTCTGTATCATGGTCTCGCCGTCCGAGGTGAGCGACAGGAACTGCTTGGGGCGCGAATTTCGGCTCTTCGGCCAGAAGCGCTCGCCGCGTCCGCCTGCCATTATCACCGCTGTTATCTTCATTTGTTATCCTCTTCTCTCCTGCTCTCCGTCTGTATCAGTCCTCCGCCCGACTCGGCGTTGGTCTTCGGCGGGAAGAGCATCGTTTTTATAGTCATGAGAATTATCTGCATATCCATGCGGAACGAGTAATTCTCTATGTACATAAGGTCCATTTTGAGCTTATCGTAGGGCACGGTGTCGTAGACGCCCGTAACCTGCGCATAGCCCGTAAGACCTGCTTTTACCTTCAGTCTGAACTCAAACTCGGGCATCTCCTTCTTGTACTCCTCGGAGAGCTCGGGGCGCTCGGGACGCGGTCCCACCACGGACATATCGCCCCTGAGTATGTTGAAGAGCTGCGGCAGCTCGTCGAGCCTTACCTTGCGCAGGAACCTGCCTATCGGCGTGATGCGCGGGTCGTCGTCGGAGGCGAGCACGGGTCCGCTGAGCTTCTCCGCGTCGACTACCATGCTGCGGAATTTCAGCACGTCGAAGACCTTGCCGTCGATGGTCAGGCGCTTCTGCTTGTAGAGGACGGGGCCGCCGTCGTGGAGCTTTATCGCTATCGCCGCGAATATCATAAACGGCGACGCCAATACCAGTGCAAACAGCGAGAATACGATGTCAAACAGGCGCTTGAGCGTCCTCTGCTCGACGTCGAGACCGTAGTTCCTGCACAGGAGCAGGGGCGTATCGAACAGGCGTATGTCGTCGGCTCCCCTGACAATAATATCGGATATTTTCGGCGCGATATACGCCCTTATGGACTTTTCGTAGCAGAATTTGAGGTAGTCGTTCCTCAGCTCCGCGGGGATATCGCATATGATGACGCCCTCGTATTTCAGTATCAGCTCGCGTATCCTGTCCGCGCTCTCGGTGATGCTGACTGACTCGCATATCATATACTTGTCCACGCGTCGGCTCATTTTCAGCACCAGCGCTGCCGCCTGATGGCTGCCGTAGAGTATCATCAGCTTGCGCGGGGGGTAGATGATGAAGTAGAGCTTGCCGAAGACGAGCGTCCACAGCGCTATGAAGCCGAAGTCCACGAAGGCGAGCGCCAGCATGGGCGAAACACGCATGAAATCGCGTCCGATAAGGCTTATCACGAAGTAGGAAACGAAGTCCACCGCCGCGATGGACAGGAGCTGTGAGTACAGCATATCCGTCTTTTTGAGGTAGCCGAGCTTGAATCCGCCGTATACCCTGAAAAACAGCCACACCAGAAGCGCGTATATCCCTATGAGGACCCAGTTTCCGCGTCTGTAGTACGGGAGGATTATCTGCGTGCTGTAGTACTTGTACCACACGTACGCGAAGCCCGCCGTGAGGAAGCCCACCAGTACGGTCGCAGAACAAACGGAAAACAGCCTTTTGTATCTGTCTCTTTTACTAACCATATTTTTTCGCCGCCGTTGTCTCTTTTTGTTTCTCTTTTTCTGCGGGGCAGCGGAAGCCGTCCCGCGATACATTATATAAAGTAATTATACCAAACCTCACAAACGCTGTCAATAGAAAGCGGGGAGAATAGCAATAAACGGGGCATAATCCGTCAATTTCAACAAAAATTCGAGGAAAGTCGGTGTAGGGGCGGCGTTTCGCCGCCCGCAAAATCGGGACATGGTCACGGCTGTGTGATATGTGGGACGCCGAGGGCGGCGTCCCCTACACAGCTCGACCGTAGGGGGCGGACCCGCGTGTCCGCCCGAAAATAACAGGCAATTTGGCGGGCGGTGGGACAGCGCCCCGCAAAAAAAGGACGGAATTTCTTCCGTCCCTTTGGTATCAGTTGTCTGTGGGAGTGCCGAAGCGCTCGATGACCTTCCAGTTGTCGAAGTCGGAGGCGTCGCCCGTTACCTGATATTTGAGGATATCATCAACGCGTCCGATGCCCTTCCAGAAGTAAACGTGGAGGATCCGCTCGGGAATGTCCTGCTCGTCCATGTTCTTGACGTCGAGGATAGAGGGTCCGAAGCCGCTCTTGTCCACGCCCGCGTACTCGAGGACGGTCGCGCCGAACTCGGAGCTTGAAAGCTGTGCGTCGTGGTCTATGACGAGGGGAACGCGCTCCGCGCCCGCGGGCTTGACGAGGATAGTTGTCCTTATCTCGCCGTCGAGCTCTATCGTCGGGAGCTCGTCGTCCTCCGCGTACTCTATCTCTGCGGGCGGTCTGCCGTGGTCGCCGATGAAGATTATCGTGGAGTTGTCGTAAACTCCCGCTTCCTTCATCTTGTCAAGGTAGAACTCGAGCAGCCTGAAGCCGCCGAGGATATTCTTCTCGCGGTCGATAGTGCCGTCGTAATCGGGGTCGAGGGCGGCGAGGTCCTCGTTGTAGTCGTGCGCGAAGTTGAGGTGCACGAAGGTGAAGGTCTTCTGGTCGCAGTCAGCCTTCATGGTGTGGGTGCGGACGTAGTTGCAGAACTCCATATCCGTGTCGTTGCCGACAACGCCCTTGAACATCGCAGCGTCCGTGCCCGTGGAGGTGTAGAACTTGCTTGAGAAGTCGGAGGTCATGTCGCCGACGAAGCTGTTTTTGAGCAGATACGGCGAGAGCTTGCCGAGCGAGAAGTTCGCCATTGTCCTGAGGATACCGCCGTGGTCGAAATAGTTGAAATCAACGTAGTTCACGGAGGAGTGGATATTGTCGCACTGGTCCCTGATGTCGTCGAAGTCCGAATACGTTACGAGGTTGTCGATGAGCATATTTACCTTGTAGCCGTTGTCGTGGAGGCGCTTGGGTAGCGTCTCGCCCTGCCATGCGGCGTCGAAGTATTCGGACCAGTCCTGTCCGCTGTACTCGTAATTTGTGAGCATATTGCAGACTGACGGGAACGTATTTGTGAAGCGTCCGACATTGTTCGAGTAGAAGGTGAAGCCCTCGAGCTCGTCGTTGAGGTCGGGGTAGCGCTCGAGCACCATCTCGAGCCATTGAGCGTCGAGGCGGTCGGTGAGGAATACCACGACGTTATTGTCGGGGCTGAGCTCCATGGTGTCCTCCATGGAGAGGTAGTTATCGAGCTGTGAGTCGTCCTTCCTGAGTATGCCCGTCTTGAACACTCTCGAGCCGAGACCTACCGCCTGCATGAGGAATACTATCGCGGAGATGTAGGTCAGCGCCGTGATGACGTAGCGCTTGCGCTTGCCCTTTTTCAGCTCGCCCGAGATGATGAGCACTATCAGCGGCACGAATATCAGCAGCATGAAAAGTATGAGGTTGAGGTTGTTGGCGGAGCTGCGCTCGGAATACGCCGTAGGGTCGCCTGTTATCTGCACCATTCTGCCGTTGGCGAACATCACCTGCCAGTAGCCTGCGATGAGCACGCCGCCGAGCAGAGCCTCGACGACCTTCCACAGCTTCACGTTTATGGCGAGGAGAGCGTTCAGCACCAGTATCAGCGCCGCCGAGGCTCCCAGTGCCACGCCGAGGAGCGGCAGGAGCACGCGCGGAGCAGATACGACGAACTCGTTCTGATTGGCGATGAAGGTGTCCGCGGGTACGAAGAAGCACACCGTGAACGCCAGTGCGAGGCTGAGCGCGGCTATCGCGAACTCGCGCTTCTTGGTGAAGCGCTTCTTCTTTTTCTTCACGGGAGCGGCTGCGGCAGCCTTTGCCGTCGTGTCAGACTTTGCCGCGTCGGTGTGAGCGGGCTTTTTCTCGGTATGAGAGCCGCTTTTCTCGGTCTTGGCGTGCTCGGACTTGGCATGCTCGGGCTTATTCTCCGCCGCCTTGTGCTGAGCGGGCTTCTTGCCCGTGCCGCCCGACTGCTTGTCCGAGCTCTTGTGCTTCTGCGGTTTCTTCTCGGTCTCTGCCGAATTTTTGGCAGTTTCCGTTACTTTTTCGTTATCCTTTTCTTTGTTTTCCATATCTGTCCCTTCTTGGCGTTGTGCGGAATAAAACGTACGCTAAAATAATATCACTTTTTCCCCGAAATGTCAACACCTGTTTCGGTTTTAGCCAAGGGCTCTGCCCTTGACCCGCCAAGGACTCTGTCCTTGGATTCTGCTGGGGCTCTGCCCCAGACCCCGCCAAGGGACGCAGTCCCTTGGAACCCGAAATCGCGCCGCCGCTCGCAAGCTCGCTCACCTGCCAAAAAACGCGGTTTGCTCCCGCGATTGTAACAAACGCGAAAGCAAACTTGTCGTCCGTTTTAGTAAGCGCGTTTACAAGCGTCCCCGCGCAAAAAGCCGCCCATCGGGCGGCTTATGTACGCTATTTCCTTCTTGTACCGTTTTTTCTGTCGGTGCTGCGCTTGAGGTCGCCTATGCGCTCCTCGCTCGACTGCTTGAAGTGCGACATCATATCCTCGAACGTCATCTCCGACTGCGGGACTGCCTTCTTCGGCTCCCACACATTGGGCTTGCTCCTGCGCTCTCTCGGCTGAGCTGCGCGCTGGGGCTTATCCTGCGGCGCGTCGCTGTCGACCGCCTTCTTTATGGAAAGGCTCACCTTTCCCGCTTCGTTTATCCCTATCACCTTCGCGCGCACGTCCTGCCCCTCTGTGAGGTGGTCGCGTATCTCATTCACGAAGGTGTTCGCAATTTCGGAAATATGCACCATTCCGTTGCCGCCGCCGTCGATATCGACGAAAGCGCCGTACTGGGTGATACCCTTTACCTTGCCTGTGTATATCTTACCAATCTCAAGCTGCATACTGCTTCAAAGCTCCTTGCTCATTTGTTGAATGCTGACGCGTCAGTCTCTCGAAGTGTCATAGAAACGGCGTTCGTTGGGGTAGGCATAGCCTCTCTCCTCGAGGGCTATCTTCTCCATATATGCGGAGAGGTCGTCGCTTTCGAGCGTTCTTCGCATATCCTCGTTTTCGATCTTATAAGCGTCTATCTTAGCCTGTATACGAGCAAGTTCCTTTTCCTTTTCGCTGCAGTCTCTTTCGGTAGTTATTATAAGCGCGGCACAGACTGTTATGACAACTGCTGCTGCAAGGTTGAACAGTCCGCGGTTGAACAAGCCTTTCTTTTTGATTTTTGTTCTAATTTTTTTTGGCAACGTTATTCACGTTCTTTCTCTTTATATTTTCCATTATATTATAGCGCACCTTCCCGCGGTTTGGCAATACTAAATTTAACATTTTAATCGCTTTTCTCAAAATTTTGGAACTTCCCACAAATTTAACACCCGCTTTTTTACGTAAAAGTACATAGAGGCGCCTTATCGGAGACGTCACGGCTCGGATAAGGGCGGCGAGAGCACCGAAGAGCTTCCTGAAAATGCGTATGATAATGCTCCCGAGGGTGAAGAAGTAGAGCGTGAAGCCGAGCGCGTTGCCGACGACGTGGTAGAAGCGGAGCTCGCCGCGCGCCGCCGCCGAGGCGAATGCCGACAGGAACACCGCGTACAGCGCGAGGAATACGATGTCCTCGAGGGCGGTGAGCCATACTCCGTGGCGGAGCATAAGTCGGAATGCCCGCAGAGCGTCGTAGCACAGCCCTATTACGGCTCCCGCGAGGCATGAGAGCCCGAACAGCGTGAGCTCCTCGCGGACGGAGAAGAACGTCTCGGGCACGTTCATCGGAACAGCCTCCCGAGTGCGGAGAGCGGTCCCTTGCGGTCGCGGTCGCCGTAGACGACCGCCCATATGTCGCCTGTTATCGTCATTTCGCCCGTCTCGACGCTCATCGCGTCGATGTGGAGCTCGCGCCCCTGCACGGTCAGCTCGCCGAGCTGTGTGTACAGGCATATCGCCTTTTCGTCGAAGCTGTCAACGTCCGTTATCCCCGAAACGCTCATGCTTTTGCGGTTCTCAATGATGATGTTGTGGTCTTTTTTGATGGTCTTGTCCTGCATGATAAGCCTCCTCGTGTTGATACTGCAAGCATATTCGGCGGGCGGCGATATTATGCCTGTTGTGGAAAATCACCAAAATAAGCCGCGGTTTTTCTCACGCCTTTTCGGTATTTGACACTTGCAAACGGCGTTCCGATATGGTATAATAGTTAAGCTAATCGAAATATTCGGCAAGTGCCGTTTCATACCAATATCGTTCGGAGGTTCAATATCATGGAAATATGGGAGATAATCGGAGGGGCTGTGCTCCTCGCAATCGCAGTGATCACTATCATAATCTGCCTTGCACAGGAGCAGAAATCGCAGGACAGCATGACAGCCGCCCTCACAGGCGCAAGCACCGATTCGTTCTACACCAAGAACGAGGGCAGGTCGCGCGAGGCTATTCTTGCTAAGATAACAAGAGTGCTCGGAATACTGATATTCATTATCACGCTTGCACTCAACATCGTGCCGATCTTCGTTAAAAAGTGATGTACCGCCCTGTGACCCCCCGTCACGGGGCGAATTTGTTATATGGCGGGTTTGTCGGTGGGACGCCGAGGGCGGCGCCCCCTACAAAGCTGCCGCACATATTTCTATGGCTCGCGGAGAAAGACTTGCCGCCCATAATTGGTGAGCGAGCGTGCGAGCGGCGGCGCGATTTCGGGTTCCAAGGGACTGCGTCCCTTGGCAGGGTCTGGGACAGAGTCCCAGCGGGTCAAGGGCAGAGCCCTTGCGGATTCCAAAGGCAGAGCCCCCCCCCCCCCCCGCCCCGGATCCCACTCCCTGACCGGGCGCCAGGGTGTGGGACGGAGTCCCGCGAAAGAAATCGGAATAAATCGAACAACAGACAGGAGATAAAATGTCAGGAAAAACAAAGAAAAAAATGCCTGAAAAAAAGGGCACGGCGCTGAGCGTCGAGAGCTATAAGCACAAGATAGTCACTTTCCTGCGGCAGAACGGCAAGAAGACCATGCCCGTGTCGCAGCTCGAGACCAAATGCCGCACCAAGAAAAACAACAGGGATAATTTCGTGACGGCGTTCGCGGAGCTCCGCGACGAGGGCATAGTCACCGTCCGCAAGGGCGTAAAGGCGGCGCTGTGCGCTGACCTCGGACTCAAAGTCGGCGAGATAACCCGCCTCAGCCGCACCTTCGGCTTTGCGATGACCGACGACGGCGTCGAATACTTTATCCCCGGAAAGTGTATGCTCGGCGCTATGCCGCACGACCGCGTGCTCATCGCCGATATCGCCTCGCGTACGGGTGAGCCCGAGGGCGAGGTCGTCGATATCCTCAGCTTCGGGAGCTCCGTGCTCACGGGCAGGATAGTCAGCGAGGACGGCGCGCTCTACCTCGTGCCCGATATCGCTCAGCGCAACCATATGATGATCGTGCGGGACGGCTCTGTGCCGTTTGCCGAGGGCGACAAGGTGCTCGCGGAGATAGTCTTCCGCGGCAAGCGCCACGCCGAGCACAAGGTCAAAATAACCTCCGTTTTCGGCAGCAGCGAGCTCGCCGCGTCGTGTGCGCAGGCGATACTCAGTATGCACGGCGCTCCCGAGGAATTCCCCGCGGAGGCGCTCAGGGAGGCTAAGAAAATTTCCGAGGGCGGTGTGCAGGAGTACAGCCTCAATAACCGCGAGGATCTGCGCAGTCTGCCGATATTCACCATAGACAGCGCCGAATCGAAGGACCTCGACGATGCGGTGTCCGTGTCGCGGACGGACAGGGGCTACCTGCTCGGAGTCCATATCGCGGACGTTTCGCACTACGTCAAGGGCAACAGCGAGCTCGACAAGGAGGCTATGCGCCGAGGTACGAGCATATATTACGCGGACAAGGTCATCCCCATGCTCCCGAAGGAGCTCTCGAACGGCATATGCTCGCTCAATCCCGACGAGGACAGGCTCACGCTCACCGCCTTCACCGAGCTCGACGGGGAGGGCAATATTCTCGGCTACCGCTTCTGCAAGAGCGTTATCCGCTCGCGAGTGAAGGGCGTATATTCGGAGATAAACGCCATTCTCGCGGGGACTGCCGATGAAGCCGTGCTCGAAAAGTACAGCTCTGTTGCGGACGAGCTCCCGCTGATGAACGAGCTCGCCGATATCCTCATCGCGAAGAAGCAGAGGCGGCACGCTCCCGAGCTCGAGACCACCGAGAGCAAGCTCATTATCGGCGAGGACGGCGTCTGCTGTGACGTTCAGCCGAGAGAGCGCGGCAAGTCCGAGCGCATAATCGAGGAATTCATGCTCACGGCGAACGAGTCCGCCGCGAAGCTCGCAAAGGAAAAGCACG
The DNA here is from genome assembly GCA_030530245.1 of Ruminococcus sp. GTDB lineage: Bacteria > Bacillota > Clostridia > Oscillospirales > Ruminococcaceae > Ruminococcus. Next base: position 866 of record JAUMVH010000086.1, on the reverse strand, counting down.
TGCCGTTCGTATACCGCGTGCACGAGACTCCGCCCGAGGAGAAGACCGCCGCGCTCTGTGAGGCACTGACAAAGGCGGGCGTCGAGTACCCGCATTTTCAGGAGTTCAAGCCCGCCCATGCCGCCGCTATCCTCGATAACGTGCGCGGCTCCGATAAGTTTGAAGCCGTCAATATGATGGTGCTCCGCTCGATGGCGAAGGCTAAGTATTCCGAGGAGCCGCTCGGTCACTTCGGGCTCGTGCTCGACGACTACGCGCACTTCACCTCGCCGATACGCCGCTACCCCGACCTCGCGATACACCGCATAATCACCGATATCCTCGCGGGCTACAACGAGGAATGGCTCAGCAAGCGCTACAGCGGGTTCGCGGTCAAGGCGGCTGAGACCGCTACGAGCGCCGAGCTCCGCGCAGTCGCGATAGAGCGCGAGAGCGAGGACTGCTACAAGGCGGAATATATGAAACAGCACATCGGTGAGAGCTTTACCGCCAAGATTTCGGGAGTGACCGAATTCGGCTTCTACGCCGAGCTCCCGAACACCGTCGAGGGACTCGTCCACATAAGGACGCTCCCCGAGGGCGAATACGACTACACCGAGCCCGTTGCGCTCACCGAGAAGTTCAGCGGCAGGTCGTACAGGCTCGGCGATACCGTGCAGGTGCTCTGCGCCGCCGTCAATGTCAGCGACGGGACCATAGATTTTGTGCTCGACGAAGAAGAATAAGAAAGGGGAACCACGATGAAAAAATATATCCTTACCGTTATCGCGGCCGCTATGCTCTGCGGGCTTTGCTCGTGCGGGGATAAGGCGACGTCAGAGAGCTCTGAACAGCCTGCGACAACAACAGCAGCGGCAACGACTGCG
>JAUMVH010000085.1 GCA_030530245.1 Ruminococcus sp. | reverse complement strand
GAAGCCGCCCTGCTGAGGATAGCCCTCCTGCTGAGGGGGAGCGTAGGGATTATTGAATCCGCTCACGCCCTGCTGCTGAGCGTCGGCAGGCTGGTCGTAGAACGACTGTACCTCCGAAGCTGCGCCGCCTGATGTGGCAAACGGGTTTGTTTCGTCGATATCAAAGCCCTCCGAGAACTCTGCGGGAGCTCCGAGTGAAGAAGCAGCATCGGGAGCTGTTTCTTCGGCAGGTGTTTCCTGCGTGGTGTCTATGTCATCATATCCGCTCATGAAGTCCTCAACCGCATTCGGTATGAGGCTTGCCACGGGAGCCGAATCCTCGGGGGATAATACCACCTGACAGCTTCCGTTTTCGGGAGCGGCGTTTACGAGCATTCTCAGTGCGGTCTCATTGGGTTCAAAGAAGCTGTAGTCGTCGATCGTGATTATGATCAGCTGACTTGCCTTTGCGCCCGCTGTGATAAGAGACATTGCTGCTACCTCTTCTGCGGGAAGCACCTCGGCAGTACCCTCGTTGAGGGTAACGCTCGATACGCCCGAGAACACATCACCCGAATCCGCAACGATGAGTGCGAGACAGGAGTCGGATTCAACTCCCAAATACGGATATTTCTGCTTCAGTATACCCGCAAAGTATTTCGCGGTCTCATAAAGTGCATTATTTTCCATATACTATTTGTTCCTTTCTGAAAGATCCTTGACTTTTCCCTTTGATCATTCTGTTTCAACGTGCTTTTCGAGCCTTTTTGCTTTTCTCTCGGCTGCACGCTGTTTATTCGCTTCGATCTCGGATACTATCGTTCCGAGCTTTTCCGCAAGCAGCTCATTATCATATACGCATGAGAGGGAGATATCGTCCTCCGTTCCGAAATGAGCGCGTTTTGTCAGGTTATTGACGATAATTTTGCTGAAGTTGTCATAGTCGCCCAGCTGACCGGTGATAATGGTATGATAATCGAGGAAGTCAAATTCACTTCCAAATGAGGTATAGAGTCCGTCTGTTGATGTGAACATAGCGATGAGCTTCTGCTTATCGCGGTAGAAAGCGCTGAACATTCCCGCGGCGTTTGAGTTGCACATTGACGCCGTTACGTTCGCGGGGGCAGCTTCGTTATACTCCATCGGCATTACTGCCTTGCCGTCATCGAAGAGTGCGACGAGTGTTCCGTCGCCGATCTGAACGCCGAAGCAGAAGTTTTTTCCTGCAACTCCGACGATAAGAGTCGTGCCATAGTATGATTCAGGCGGGATAGCTTCAAATTCCTCTTCCGTGAATTTGCTCTTCTCCTCGTCTGTGACAGGATTGTTTTTGAGGTGTTCGCCGACAAGCTTATTCCAGTCAGAGATGATCTGCTTCTGGATATTCTTGATTATCATTCTGTGATTTTTCGGCATACTTGCTTCAAAGCTTTCTTTATCGGCGTAGAATCTGTCGACTGTAGCTATAGTAGCCTCAACGGCAAACTTCGAGCCCATATTGCTGCGGAAGTGCTTTTTGCTTCCGTGACCGTCGGCTACGACGCATACCGCATAGTCGTCACAGACCTTATACGCAGAGCTGTCCTGACAAACCAGACCTGTTTTTTCATGACTCGCACCCTTTACTGAGTGGCTGAAACCATTGAACATTTAATTGGGACCCCTTCCAAGTAATAAGTATCAGGTGATAAGGTTTTTTTACCAGCCTGTATCGAAGGGAACGTCGTCTGTCTCTGATTTCCCGACGAGTTCCTGTATCTGCTGACCGAGGAGCTTCTGCTTGGCGGCAAAAACGTCCTCTTCGCCGAGCTCGTGGCTCGTATCATCGGAAAGAGTCATACTCTTACTGCCTATCTGTGAAGAGGTTACAGCGATGATCTTTATCATCTGAGCGAGCTGACCGCCCGAGTAAGCGTGAACGACTGTGTCGGGTGAGCCTGTAAACTCTGTGAGGATATTGTCGTTGGCTTCGCTGCCGATACCGAGAGCAGCTTTAAGACCGAATTTGTACCAGCTGTTTGCCTGAAGCTCTCTGAGTCCCGCCTTGTAATCGTCCGAGGGATAGCCGTCGGTCATGAGGAAGATAACGGGAGCAAACGAGAGGGAAGGGGAGTTGAGGAAGCCGTTGCGCGACATTCTTGCATTGAGCTCCTTCAGAGCTGCGCCGAGTGACGTAACGCCGCTCGCACGGAGTCTTGCCCACTCGAATTCCTCTATCGGGATAGGAGTTGAATACATCCACTTTACGTCGGTCGAGAAGGTGAGAACAGCCACCTTGACCTCTGTGTCGGCTTCGCCGACCTTGCGTATCTCGGGGATAAGCTCCTCCATAACGGTGTTGAGCTCGCCCATTTTCTTGCCCTTCATACTTCCCGAGGTGTCGATGAGGAAGAAGATCACGAGGCTCTTTCTGGAAACGCCTGTTGCGCTGAGGGGATCGTCGTCGAAATCGAGCAGATCGTTTGACTGAGCGGAACTGTAATTGTCCGCGGGAGAAGCTGACGCTCCCTGCTTGTTGATATCATCAATATTCATAAGATACATCCTTTCAGTAAGCTGAAATTAGATTTGGGCTTTGATCTCGCCAAAGTCGATCTCCAGACCCTGCCATACCGGGAAGCCCTTTCCCGGAGCTATATCGTAAAAAACGCCGTCGGGCATTTTTGCACGCCATTTTCTGTCCGAGCAGTTCTTGATGCCGAGAACTCCGGGCTTGAGCTTGTTCTCGACGAGCTCGCCCGCGACCTTCATAAATTCCTCGGATTCGGGGTTCATCTCGCACTCATAGAACTTGCAGCCGAGGAAGAGCGGCATACGGTAGCTGCGGTTGCTGAAACCGAGCGTTGCGAACTCCATGCCGCATTTCGGGCACTTGAACGTCTTTTTGTTCGGCTGAACGAACATGGAAGCGAAATTCGTTCTTCCGCAGCCGCACATGATTATTTCCGAGCGCAGCCTGATGAAGAGCTTCTGCCATTCGTTCTCGATTATACGCTTTGTCGGGTCGCTTATTCCCGTTGTGAACGAGCGGATGAAAGCGTCCTTTATGTAATCGGGGTAAATTCTCCAGAACTTGATAACGTTGTCGTGGATACCTCTTACGGGGCGGTTTGAAGCGTCATTGGGGTCGTACACGAACACGGCGTTCTGACCGTAGTGCTTGAGCTCCGACGATTCCGTGAGACATACGTCCCTCACGACCTTTTCGCCCTCCATGGGGTCGCCGCGGAAGAGGAGCTTGAACAGTACGACCGCAAGCGAATACTTATCGGTCTGAACGTTCGGCTGAGCTATGCCTCTTACTACCTCGGGAGCCATATATCCGGGCTTGCCGCCGATACCGAAGTTGCTTCCGTCAGGCGCGATGTTATCGCAGTCGCAGACGAGGACAGCACCAGTATTGACGTTTATGAAGAAGCCTCCGTCGTTGAGGTCCTGATAGCTCTTTCCTGCTCTGTGCAGGAGGCGGAACGAGTTGACGATATTGATAACAGCTGTTATCATCGCGGTAAGGCTGCTGAACTTTACGTCCTTCTTTACAGCGCGTCCCGTGAGCGGGTCGACCTCTAGCTTGTACGTATTGAGGATATCCACGAACGAATCGAAGCCCTCGGGCTTGAGGTCCATGATGTATCCGAACGTACCGTCCTCGGCTTCCTTAGTGAGGTACTTGGGCCAGAGGAACTTATTGTCGGGGGGACCGTCGGCAATATTGCTGCGGAGGTTCTTCAGGAACTCCTTAGGCTTTTTCATCTTGTCTATATCGTACCACTTCAGCGCCCATTTCTGACCGTTGAAGCGTACAAGGTAAACCGTACCCTGTCCGCCGCTGCCGATAACACTTAAAACCTGCGCCTTTCCGCCGAATTCGAGTTCGACTTCCTGACCAATTTCAAGTTCTGTCATATCATTTCATCCTTTCTGTGTGTGGTGTATGCTGTCATGGTATCAATCCTCTTCTATCCCTGCTGAAGTTACAAGTCTGAAATTGATGCGGTTCGACAGGCAGAATTTATGAACATAAGAGTTCTCAAAGCAATGTATGGTGAGGTTCGGGCAGTACGAGAAAGCGTTCGTGTCGATGAACTTTACGCTGTCGGGCAGGTAGAGCTTTCTGAGCTTTTCGCAGCCCGAGAACGCCTCTGCGCCGATACTGCTCACCGTATCGGGGATATCTATGGTCTCGAGGCTTGTACAGAAGGAGAACGTGCTGTCCTCTATCTCGAGGATACCCGTGGGTATCTTGACCATCGCGAGCTTTGCGCACTGGCAGAACGCGCCCTGCTTTATGACCTTGAGCGATTCGGGCAGCTCAAGACCTCTCAGGCGCTTGCACGAGGAGAACGCGTATTCACCTATCGCAAGGAGCGTCGAGGGGAGTATGACCGTCCTGAGCGAGCCGTATCCGTCGAAGCAGAAGCTCTCTATCTTGGTATAGCCCTCTGCTATCTCGATATTGCTCCTGAGGCGGTATCTCACGGCGTCTATCGGTCGGAATATCTTGCTGTCGATGCTCAGAGCTCGCTTCTTAACGGGCTCGGGTTCGGGCTCGCCTTCATCGGGTAGCACCCTCAGCGGAGACTCGTACGGCCATCCGAGCAGATAAGTGAAGCAGGCAATTACGAATTCTGCCGCATTTTCCGCAAGGAACACATCGCCGATAAGGAAGCTTTTCGCCTTCATCACAGCGATCTCCCTGTTATCGTCCTCGAGCAGCATTTTGAACACGCCCATGAGGTACATATTCTGCAGCAGCCGACGTTCCTTGTTGTGGTCGGGGATATGGTCATAGAGCAGACCGATGAACCTGTTCTTGTTCATTATCGCTCGCGGACCGTTCTCAACGACTATCGCTCTGAGCTCGCGCTGAAAGTCGATAGTGTTTTCAAATCCCTCGATAGTCTGCGGAACAGGAGCTCCGCACGTCGGGCAGGCGACATATTTGGGGTGAAGTTCGGTACCGCATTTTTCGCACTGCATAGTTTTCCTCCTGTCATTAGCGCTCAGCCGACAGTTAAACGCTGTCGGGGTAAAGCGGAATTGTATTAATGGATTAGATATGTACGCTTAATTTAATTATATCACTCATCAGTCCCAATGTCAAGAACGAAAACGCCGAACATAGAACAGTTTTTTGCACGCGTTGCACAAAAAACCGATGTTCGGCGCAGCTTAACTTATTGATAAATAAATACAAAGTGTAAATTTGCACAATAATTTAATATAAGCCTTAAAATGTTTTTATTGAGTGGACTTTACAAGCACTTCGTTTATGTTCTCCACCAGCGAGATTATCTTCGATACCGACTTATTTATCGCCTCCGAACTCTCGCTTGTGGTGCTGACATTGTCGTCGAGCGCGCTGAATGCGTCGATGGTCATGTTGAGGATACCGATGAGCTGCTCAACGCTGTCCGAATCCATGGTCGGGTTCTCCGAGCAGAACGTTACGATGTTCTGGAGCAGGTCCTTGACTACCGTCGCGCGCTCCTTTGTGGCAGAGGCGGACTCGTCGATGGAGCTCGTACTGCTCGTGATATCGGCGATATCAGCCTTCAGCTTCTCGGACAGCTCAAGACATTCCGAGGTGATAGCCTCGAGCTTCTCGTGCTCGACGGAGAGCGTAGAATGCTTGGCAAGCAGAACGGACTTGGCGTGTACAACGCAGTTTTCGGGCGTGTTCAGACCGCGTGCTATCGCGATAGCCATATCCCTGCACGAGTTGAAGCCGCAGGCGTGGCAGTTGTACTCCTTGTCGTCCGCGGTGTGCTTGCCCATTTTCTTGTATATGGGCTCGAGCTGCTGCTCCGAGGGCACGGGGGAGGGGACTGAGGGCTTGTAGTTGCGGACGAAATCGGCGGGGTTGAGCTCCTCGTCGAAGCGCTTGAAGAGCTTGTCGTCGCCTCTGCCCATGAAGCCCGATTTGCGGCGGTTCTTAGCCTCGCTCTCGACCTTGCGCATAACGTCCATGACGTCGAAAACGGTATGGTCTGTCTTAGCGGCAGGACCTACATTGCAGCCGAATTCGCACGAGAGCACGTCGAACACCTGCGGGTGCTTGCCCTCGGGCATTTTTGCGTACATATTGAGCTCGCCGTAGACCTTGTGCACACCCTCCGATGTTGTGATATTGATGTCGGGATTGTGCAGCCACAGGTTATCCCTGAGTCCGCCCGGACGCGAGTAAACGCTTCCGACCTGACCCTGCTGGTCGTCGAACCTGTACTCGTAGTTGTCGCTCGTATCGACGGGAATGCTGATGCCGTTTCTCTCGAAGTAGTCCATCAGCTTGTCAACGGTGAGGTTGTAGTCGATGAGCTCGGTATCCGTGAACTCTATCTTCTTGGCTATACACGTCGAAAGGAAGGCGATATGATTGTTGCGGCGCAGGTACTTCTTTATGTAGATAGCCGAGCAGCCCGCGGGACTGTGTATAGGCGAGAGGTTGTGCAGCATCTGTGGCTGGTATGTCTCGATATACTTGACTATAGCCGCACACGGCTGGGTCACGATATTTCCGATGGTGCCCTGCTCGATAGCCCTCACGTGAGCCCATGTGCAGATGTCGGCGCCGAATGAGCCGTCGTATATCGTACAGCCCTGACCTCGGAACCAGTCAAGGACGCCCTTCCACTTCGTGGGCAGAGCTGCCTTGACAGCAGGGGAGACGACGAGTATGAGCTTCTCCTTGATGAGGTAAGCCATACACTCCTCGGTATCGTCGATATAATCTCTTGCTCCGCGGTTGCAGGAACGCACACATTCGCCGCAGGCTACGCACTTATCGGGGTTTACCGATACGATGAAATTGCCGTTATCGAGCTGCTTTACGGTATTCGCTTCGGGTGCGGGACAGCTTCTGACGCACGCGTTACAGCCCGTACATTTTTCGGGCTTGACAATAATCAATTCATTCATTGTTGGATACTCCTTGTATATCTGGGAAATATATCACAGAATTTTATTTCTCGTTCAGTGCCTTGGCTTGTTTGGCGAGTGTGGCGAGGTCTATTTTGCCGCTTTTGGGGCGGTTCCGGTCGCTGCTGTCATTATTGCCGCTGTTATTGCTGCTGTTGTCGGCAGTGACGCTGTTATCACTTGCATCATTGTCAGAGGGCTTTGCCTCCTCGGCTGCTTCGGGTGCAGCTTCGGGAGCTTTCTCTTTATCGCTGCCTCCGCTTATCGATTCCGCCATCTGTCGCAGCTTATCGAGCTCGTTCCTGCGCTTCTGCGAGTCGGCGCTGTCAAGGTCAGCCTTGCGCTTCGGGCGCTCGGGATACTCGGGAGCGACCTTGCTCGGCTCCCTGAATACAGGGATACCGCCCTCTGTTAGCGTATCCTCGGTCTTTTTGAGGAGCTCCTCACATTCGTAGAGGTTCCCGACGCCGTTCTCCTCGAACTTCATGAGCGCTTCCTTGAAATCGCCCAGCTGCTCGCCGAGAGCGGTCATCTTTGAGAGTACGGACGAACGCATATTGTCGTAGGCGGTCTCCATTTCGCTCGCCGCGTTCTTTGCCTCGGCGATTATCTCAGCCGCTCTGCACTCGGCTTCGTGTATTATCACAGCGCCCTCGTCGTTGGCGTAGGCGATGGATTTTTCGGCAGCCTCGGCGGCTGACTTCTCGAGCTGCTCCGCCTTTTCCCTCGCGGAGCTTTCGAGCATATCGGCGGATTTTTTCGCCTCGATGAAGACTGTGCTGAGAGCCAGCGCCTCGTCCTCCGACTGAGCTGTGGCGAGCTGAGCGTTCGCGTCCGCGAGCTTTGCGTTCACCTCTTCGAGCGAGGCATTCAGCCGTTTTATCTCTTCCTCGTTTTTCCTGTTTCTGTCCTCGGAGGCTTTAAGCTTGGTCGAGAGCGTATCATTCTGGACCTGAACCTCTGTGAGCTTTGCCCTTTCTCCCGCAAGAACGGTCTCGATGCTCTTCTGTATCTCCTTACCGTTTTTACTGCTTTCGAGCAGGAGCTTGGTCTCGCGCAGTTCATTTTTCAGCGAGAAGACCTGCTCATTCAGGTACTCGAGCCTGCGGATGACCTCGGCTTTGTCGTAGCCGCCGTATGTAACTGTCTTTATAAAACGGGCTTCAGCCATTTTTCGGGTTCCTCCTTTGATATTCCGATCGTCGGCGGGGTCGGCTGTATCACGACAGAAACCCCGTCTGACAATTTTTCTCTACGATATATATACTTTATTATACTACAATGCAGAAATAAAGTCAATATATTTTAGACAAAAACGTGACGGGGTTTATGCAATTACTACAAAATTAATAACTTTAAGGGCAGCTGATAGTCCTCGGCGGGAGGGATATCATCACCACTTTGACTCGCATGAGCTGATAAGTGCCTGTACCTCGGGCTTTTCGTAGAGTCCGAGGTCGAAGAGCCTGTCTGCCTGCTTCTGTGTTATCGAGCCGAGCTCCGAGTGGACGTACTGCGCGTGGCTGCGCTCCTTGCCGTCCCACGAATCTATGACCTCCAGCCAGCCCTTCCTGTGGAGCGTCAGCTCGGGGAATTTTGCCGACGGGTAGAAGGTGCGGACTATGGTCTCGGCACATTTATTGTGGTTGGTATAGCTGCACGAATAGGTGTCGCCGTCGGGGGATATCCAGCCGAGCTTGAAGGCGGGGTCATTGTGCTTGAACATCCTGTCGAGCGGAAGCGGGTAGGTTTCGTCCGATTCGATGACCTCCACGAATTGCTTATCGTTGGGGTCAAACCTGAAATAGCCGCCCTTGTCGTCGAAGACAACGGGGAGCTGCTCCTCGCTGATAAGCCCCTCAAAGCCCGTGCCGCACACCTGCTGGAGGGAATCCGCGTATTTGTAGCAATACTGACCGCTTTCCGACTTATATACGGCGTATTTGTTCATTATGTTCCCTCCCTGTAAAAATCGCGCTTTATTCTACGGCGCGGAATATTTAAACTACTTTTATTTTACCTTCACTGCGAGCATTTGTCAAGAGCGTTTGCGGCAATTTTCGGCAGTTTTGCTGACACCGCGACATTTTTGTCACACTGCACAATTCAGCGCCTCAAGAATGCGGCTCGGCTGTCTGTGTGATAATTTAAGCAGCATTTAAGCAAGCGAGTCTGCCCTCCATTATACATAGGGACAAGCACGACGAAGTGTGTATACGCAAAAAGAAGCCGCCCTATCGCGAGATAAGGCGGCTTGAAGGTCATATTTTACATATTTACAACAGTATTTACCATGTTACCGCCGTTCATCTTAGCGTTTCTCATCGTAGTGTCAAGCTTTACAAGAAGCGAGTTTACGTTGAGGCAATCGCCCGGGAGGTAATGGTAAGCAGCACCCGAAGCCGTGAGCTGAACAGTGAGATTGAGAACGGTATACGGGCTTGTAAGTACAGAATGTATCTTCTGTACGAAAGCCATAGACTGGCTCTCGGAGAACTCCCTGTTGAAGAGGAAGCAGAACTCGTTGCCTGTGATATTGTATATCTCAGCCACGTCGCTGAATTCCTCCTTGAGTCTGTCAGCGATAGCCGCGAGGTACTCGTCGCCGAACTCATAGCCGTAAGTATCGTTTATCATGCGGAAGTTGTCCATATCGAATACGGCGATGTTGAAGCGGTCGGATTCGAGGCGGCCGCTTACATCGTTATCGAGTGCGTAGCGGTTCTTCATACCTGTGAGCAGGTTTGTAAGAGCGAGGTCGGAAGCCTTCTGCCTTGTAGACTTGAGCTTCGCGCCGACTTCCTGAAGGTTCTTCTCACGCTCTTCGAGCTCGGCATTGACTCTTCTCGATCTGCGGGCGATAATGAAGATAGCGAGCTCACCGAGAACAAGGATAAGCAGCATGATAAGCTCGGTAGCCGCGAATACCTTTGCGGCACTTGCCTGCTTGCGGGCAGAATCGGCTGCGTTGATGCTTATCGTAGCGACGAGCATTTCGGTCGCTGTTGTTTTAAGGGGGTAGATGTCCTGAGTGTAAACGTCAGCGAGCGAGCCGTACGTCGACAGACCTTCCTGACTGTTGTACTGGTCACGTACGGTCGAGAGGCGCTTGCGGTAAGCCTCGATGAATACTCGTGCGTGGCGGAAACGCTTCATTGTAGCCTCGCTGAGTCCCTCATAGCTCTCGAAGGTATCGAGCTTTTCGTCGATAGAATCGAAGGAAGCCTCGATGCTGTCGGCGGTAGCAGCCTGAGCCTGCTCGGTACCGATACCTGCGATAATGGTAAGAACTCGCTGGTTTATGCTCTGTAATTCGCCGTTAACAGAGTTGATGGTGTTCATCGTGGTAGATGTGTTCCTGCCCGTTGTTGTGATGTTGTTGAAGAGATAGTAAACGAGGAACATATTTGCTGCGGTTACTATCGCGAGCAGTATAGCCGCGAAGGTATACGCAGTGGAACGGTTGTTAGTGTTAGTTTTTGCCATTTTTTCGCACCTCCATCAAGTTTTCTCGGGATACAGCAGGATCTGGATATCGTCATCGTTGATGTTCTTTGCCGAGATCCATGTAACGCCTGTATCGAGCGAGCCTGCAACGCCTTCGCCGTTTGCAGCCTGTATGCCGTATCTTACGCCGAGATAGCCCATGTTGTAGGGGTTCTGGATGATAGTACCGTCGAGCACGCCTGTTCTGATGTACTTGAGCTCCTGCTCGTCGGAGTTGAAGCCTACAACGGTGATGGTGTCAGCGAGACCGAGTTCGTCGATAGCCTGACATACGCCCAGTGTAGTATTCGTATTTGTAGCGTAGAATACCTTGATATCGTTGTTTGAGGTAAGTATCTTCTTTGCTTCCTCGTAAGCAGCGTCCTGAGTAGCGCAGCGTTCACCCTCGATGAAGAAGCTTGCTATCATAGCCTGCTGCTCCTCGGCAGTCATGGTTCTGCCGCCTGCAGCCGCTGCTTCCTCGGAGGAGCCGCCCTGTGCGACACCTGCG
>JAUMVH010000084.1 GCA_030530245.1 Ruminococcus sp. | reverse complement strand
ACAACGGCGTCGGACGATGAGACCGATACCACGACAACTACCACTACGGCTGCTGAATAAAAATAGCGGCTCTGCAAAGGGTATCCCCTTGCAGAGCCGTTTTTATATTTACATTTACACAATGGCGGGCTGATGTAGGCATCAGCCCGCTCTGTTTTTGCCTTATTCTGCTATGCCCGAAACAGTGAAGTCTACCTCGACTGTTGTCCAGCCGTCGGCGAAATCGTCGGGATTTACCGCCTGCGGTGAGTAGTCGCCGATGAAGCTCGCAGCTGTCACCGAGTCGCCCTCGCCCTCGTAGAGCTTGCCGTCAGCCGAGCGTGCGTCCTGGGGGATATTGTCCTTGGACACCCACTGGTTGTAGAGGTTGGCTCTCGTCTCGACTCCGTCATCGGAGGAGGTGTAGGGCTTGCCGTCGAGCGTGAGCTCCTTGCCGTCGACCTTTACGGAGTTGACCGTGATAACGGCTCCGGGGAACTTCGTCTCGCCGTCCTTTATCATTACTGCCATGAACTGGAGTCCGCTGGGGACGTACTGGTCCTCTGCCGAGCCCGTCGTATCGAAGCGGAAGCCGTTAGTATCAGCCGTAACGCTTACCGTATAGTCGCCGTTGCCCGTGATAGTGGGAACTCCCGCGCTGTAGGTGAGATAGTCCTTGCTCGGGTCGTCTCCGCCCCAGTACTGTATCCACCACTGACCGTCAACGATAGCAAGGTAGGCGTCGCCCGACTGAGCGACAACGGTGTCCTCGAAGTCGATATCCTCTACGCTGACTGCTGAGGGAGCCTCTGTGGGCGCCTCCGTCGGAGCTTCTGTAGTAGCCTCTGTTGTGGGCTGGGTGGTCGCCTCCTCGGAGCTCTCCTCCTTGCCGCCGCACGAAGCCAGCGCTCCGCACACCATAGCCGAGAGGAGCATACAAGCAATTAACTTCTTCATAGTGATTACCTCTTTCATTTCGGATTTTACAGAGCCCCGCCGAAACAGAGGGTGACGGGGGTCTGCACTCAATATAATGATACACAATTACGTCCTAAATTGCAATGTGCTATATTCACAAATATACCTGCGCGGCATTGTGAGTATTGCCCATCAGGACAGCTCGAACATTCCCGTATAGAGCTGGTAGTATTTGCCGTGCATGGCGATGAGGGCGTTATGGTCGCCGCGCTCGATTATTTTGCCGTTCTCGAGCACCATTATCGCCTTCGCGTTCCTTACCGTGGACAGGCGGTGGGCGATGACGAATACCGTTCTGCCCTCCATCAGCGAATCCATACCCTTTTCGATATGCGCCTCGGTACGGGTATCTATCGAGCTCGTCGCCTCGTCGAGTATGAGCACGGGCGGGTCTGCGACTGCCGCGCGCGCTATCGCGAGAAGCTGGCGCTGTCCCTGCGAGAGGTTCGCGCCGTCAGCCGTGAGCATGGTCTGATAGCCGTTCTCGAGGTGGGTGATGAAGTAGTCCGCGTTCGCGAGCTTCGCCGCCGCGTAGACCTCCTCGTCCGTCGCGTCGAGCTTGCCGTAGCGGATATTCTCCATTACCGTGCCCGTGAAGAGGTGGGTGTCCTGCAATACTATCGACTGCGAGCGGCGGAGGTCGCTCTTCTTTATCTTGTTGATATTGATGCCGTCGTAGCGTATCTTGCCGTCGGGCACGTCGTAGAAGCGGTTTATCAGGTTCGTTATCGTGGTCTTGCCCGCACCCGTCGAGCCGACGAACGCTATCTTCTGCCCCGCCTTCGCGTAGAGGCTTATGCCGTTGAGGACGGTCTTGTTCGGCTCATAGCCGAAGTACACGTCGTCGAGCTCCACATTGCCGCGGACCTCGGTATAGGTAACGGTGCCGTCAGCCTTATGCGGGTGCTTCCACGCCCAGTGACCCGTGCGCTCGGCTGTCTCGGTGATGCTGCCGTCTGCGCCTATCTCGGCGGGAACGAGCGTAACATAGCCCTCGTCAGCCTCGGGCTCCTCGTCTATTACGTTGAATATCCTCTCCGCGCCCGCGAGTGCCGTGAGCACCGCGTTGAGCTGCTGGGACACCTGCGTTATCGGCTGTGCGAACTGGCGCGTGAACTGGAGGTACGATACGAGCCTGCCTATGGTCATGCCGCCGAAGCCGTTCACCGTCATGATACCGCCGACTATAGCCGTTGCGGCGTAGTGGAGGTAGGAGAGGTTGTTCATTATCGGCATGAGGATATTCGCAAAGGTGTGCGCCTTCGTCGAGGCGGCGCAGAGCTCCTCGTTGAGCTTCTCGAACTCGGCGTTGGCGGTGTCCTCGTGGCAGAAGACCTTCACGACCTTCTGTCCGTCGATGAACTCCTCGATGTAGCCGTTAGCCGTGCCGAGCGCCTTCTGCTGGGCAATGAAGCCCTTGCTGCTGTGCTTGCCGACTATGCCTATGACCATAATGATGACCACGAGCATTATCACAACTATGATTGTGAGTATCCAGCTGTACCATATCATCATCGCAAATACGCCCACTATCGTTATCGCTGAGCTTATCACGTTCGCGATACTGTTGCTGAGCATCTCGCGGAGGGTGTCGGTGTCGTTTGTGTAGAGCGACATCAGCTCGCCGTGGGTGTGCTTGTCGAAGTAGCTTATCGGGAGCGCCTCCATCCTGGTGAAGAGGTCGTCGCGGATACGCTTGAGGGTGGTGGTGGATATTTTCAGCATTATGCGCTGATATGTGAACGTGGCGAGAGCTCCCGCCGCGTATATCGCTATCATCGCGCCGAGCGTGAGTACGAATCTGTGCTTATCCCACGTCCCGCCCTGAAGGGCGTCCTTGAGGTTGTCGACTATCGGGCTGAGCAGCGCATTTCCCGCAACTGCGGCGGCGGAGCTGAGCGCCACGCCGAGCACTACTATCACGAAATGCAGCTTGAAGCCGTACATATAGCTGAATATGCGCTTTACCGTTTTGCCCGTATTCGCAGGCTTCTGCGAGGGCTTCATATCTCTTCTCGGAGGCATTATTCATCAGCTCCTTTCTGCTGCGATTCGTATACCTCGCGGTAAACGCGGCTGCTGACGAGCAGCTCGTCGTGCGTGCCGATGTCGGTGATCCTGCCGTCGTCCATGACGATTATGCGGTCGGCGTCCTGCACGGAGGAGATACGCTGAGCGATGATGAAGGTCGTGGTATCGGCGAGCTTCTCACGGAAAGCCTTTCTGATACTGCTGTCGGTCGCGGTATCAACGGCGCTCGTGGAGTCGTCCAGAATGATTATCTTGGGCTTTTTCAGCAGTGCGCGCGCGATACACAGCCTCTGCTTCTGTCCGCCCGAGACGTTGACGCCGCCCTGTCCGAGGTCGGTGTCGTAGCCGTCGGGGAAGTTCATGATGAAGTCGTGGGCGCACGCGGACTTGCACGCGTCCTCTATCTCCTCGTCGGTAGCGTTCGCGTCGCCCCATCTGAGGTTGTCGCGGATAGTGCCCGAGAAGAGCACGTTCTTCTGCAATACCATCGCCACGTTGTCGCGGAGCGTCTTCACGTCGTAGTCGCGGACGTTCACGCCTCCCACGAGGACGTCGCCCTCGGTGGTGTCATAGAGGCGGGGGATAAGCTGCACGAGCGAGGTCTTCGACGAGCCCGTACCGCCGATGATACCGATAGTCTCGCCCGACTTGATATCAAGGTCGATGTGGTCGAGGGCGAGGTTGTTCATGTCCTTGAAGTAGCTGAAGCTCACGCTGCGGAAGCTGACAGAGCCGTCCGCTACCTCGCTGACTGCCTTGTCGGGCGACACGATGTCTGGCTCCTCGACGAGGACCTCGTAGATACGCTGTATCGAGGCGCGTGAGATGACGAACATCATGAACAGGAACGACAGCATGAGCAGCGACATCAGTATCTGGCTGACGTAGGTGATGAAGCTCGTGAGGTCGCCTATCTCCATGGTTTCGCCGACTATCATGTGGCTTCCGAACCACAGTATCGCGACTATGCTCGCGTACATGACTATCTGCATGAGCGGCATGGAGAGGATTATCAGCTTCTCCGCGCGCACCTGTGCCGCACGGACAGCCTCGGTGTTGTCGGTGAACTTCTTCTTCTCGTAGTCCTCGCGCACGAACGCCTTGACCGTGCGGATACCGATGAGGTTCTCCTGCACGCTCGCGTTCATGTCGTCGTAGCGCGTGAGCATCGCCCTGAAGCGCGGGTGGGCTTTCGAGAGTATGAGCGCCGCTCCGATGATGATAACGGGTATCGCGCACAGGAAGACCATCGAGAGCTTCATGTTCATATTCAGTGCCATAACGAGCGCGAAGGTGAGCATTATCGGCGCGCGGAATGCCGTGCGCACGAGCATCATGTACGCGTTCTGTATGTTCGTTACGTCGGTGGTGAGGCGGGTCGTCAGCGACGCCGTCGAGAACTTATCCACGTTCGCGAACGAGAACGACTGCACCTTCTTGAACAGTGCGCCGCGGAGGTTCTTCGCGAAGCCCACCGCCGCGACCGCGCTGAAACGTCCCGCTATCGCTCCGAAGAAGAGCGAAACGAGCGCCATGCAGACCATAAGTCCGCCCATTCTCGCGACATAGCCGATGTCGCCGTTGTTTATGCCGTTGTTGATTATCGCCGCCATTACGTAGGGTATCAGTACCTCCATGGCTACCTCGCCCATAATGGTCAGCGGCGCAAGCACCGACTGCTTCCAGTACTTGCCTACGTGTGACAATATCTTTACTAACATTGCCTGCTCCTTTCCCCAATTTATGCGGGATATGTCCCGCCCGACCTTATGTCAGCCGCTCTGCTAAGCAATTAACCGTCTTTAGGCATTTTATCACATACATTTATTAATGTCAAGCCCACAGCACACAAATTGTCCTCTTTGCCCCTGCGTCTTGCCTCTTGCTTCTGACCTCTTGCCTCTTGTGCGCTATATCAGCAAACAATTTCCTGTTCACAGACTTGTACTGTTTATACAAATTGCACCTTCTCTCTCACTCCACCTTGACATTTTTTGCAAAATGTATTATAATGATAGAGTATTTAGGTATCCGCATTTGAGATATAGAAAGGACGGCGACAAAAATGGATTACAGATTTTCAGAAATAACCCCCGAGATAACTAAACTTGCAGAACGCTCTATCGACAGCTACAAAATAGACCCCGAGCTGTATACGCAGTACGACGTCAAACGCGGTCTGCGCGATATTAACGGCAACGGCGTTGTCGCAGGTCTTACCAATATAAGCACGATAAAGGTGCTCGATATGGGCGACGGTATGCCCAATCACGGCGACGGCAAGCTCTACTACCGCGGCATCGACGTCGAGGATATCGTCGAAGGCTTCATCAAGGAGAAGCGCTTCGGCTACGAGGAGACCGTATACCTCCTCCTCTTCGGCTCTATGCCGAGCGAGCACGAGCTCGCGGAGTTCAGACAGCTCCTCGCGGACTTCCGCGCCCTCCCGTCCACATTCACGCGCGACGTCATTATGAAGGCTCCGAGCGACAATATGATGAATACCCTCGCCAAGAGCGTGCTCGCGCTGTACTCCTACGACGACAAGGCGAACGACATCTCGATACCGAATGTCCTCCGCCAGTGCATAGAGCTCATAACCCTCTTCCCTGTGCTCGCTGTTTACGGCTATAACGCCTACAAGTACAGCAGTGAGGGCGGCAGCCTCTTTATCCACGACCCCCGTCCCGAGCTCTCCATCGCGGAGAACCTGCTGTATATGCTCCGCCCCGACAAGAGCTTCACCGAGCTCGAGGCGCGTATCCTCGACCTCGCACTCGTGCTCCACGCCGAGCACGGCGGCGGCAACAACTCCTCCTTCACGGTGCACGTGGTGTCCTCGTCGGGCACCGATACCTACTCCGCTATCGCCGCGGCTCTCGGCTCGCTGAAGGGTCCCAAGCACGGCGGCGCGAATATCAAGGTCGCGATGATGTTCGACGATATGAAACAGGCTGTCAGCGACTGGACGGACGAGGAGGAGGTGCGCGCGTACCTCCGCAGGCTCCTGCACAAGGAGGCTTTCGACAGAGCGGGACTCATCTACGGCATGGGCCACGCGGTATACTCGCAGTCCGACCCGCGCGCAAAGGTGTTCAAGAACTTCGTCGAGAAGCTCAGCTCAGAGAAGGGCAGACACGACGAATTCGCCCTGTATTCGCTCGTTGAGCGACTCGCACCCGAGGTCATCGCCGAGGAGCGCCGCATATACAAGGGCGTGTGCGCGAACGTCGACTTCTACAGCGGCTTCGTTTACCGTATGCTCGGCATACCCGATGAGCTGTTCACGCCGATATTCGCCGTTTCGCGTATCGCGGGCTGGTCGGCTCACCGCATTGAGGAGCTCATCAACTCTAACAAGATAATCCGTCCCGCATACAAGGCGATATCGCCCATGAGAAAATATACCGACATGGAAAACCGAATGGACTAACCAAAGGCTCCGCCTTTGGAAACCGCAAGGGCTCTGCCCTTGACCCGCTGGGACTCTGTCCCAGACCCTGCCAAAGGACGCAGTCCTTTGGAATCCGATATCGCGCGCAAATTATTCCAAAACGGAAGCGATTTCCGCGTGGCAAACCAATGTAGGGCGGCGCCCCAAGGAGAGGCAAAAATGAGATGTACAGGCTGTGATTACGAAATACCCGACGGCGTGAAGTTCTGCCCGCTTTGCGGGGCACGTCAGCCAATAGTGAACGTTCCCGCGCCCGTTCCTCCGCCGCCTCCGACATACGGCTGCGGCAGACCGACCGAGGAGGTCGGGGACTCGCCTAAATTCGTAGGCTTCGGCGGAGCGATAATACTGTATTTCAAGAACTATTTCAACTTCCGCACCCGCTCGACGAGAAGCGAATACTGGTTCGCTTACCTCTTTGTAAAATTGGTAGGGATATGCTGCTGGCTTATCGGATTTGTTCTCCCGGGAGTGTTCTCTACGCTGGCAACACTGGTATTCTTCATTCCCGACCTCGCTATCACCTACAGGCGATTCCACGATACGGGCAGGTCGGGGCTGTTCCCGCTGATAAGGTGTATCACGAATATCGTGTGGGACGCAGTTATGGGATGTCTGTCGATTCTGGCGCTTCTGAGCATATTCGGCAACAACAATCCCGACATCGAATGGAGCACCCTCATGCTGCTTATCCTCTTCGTCTTCATTCTCGGAGCCGTGCCGCTCGGCTTGAAGATATACGAGATAGTGATATGCTGCCTGCCGAGCAAAAACGAGCCAAATCAGTACGGCAGAGAGCCGAGGTACTGAATATGTGGAAGGATGTTTCTGCTCCGTGGAGAGCAGCTTTTGAGGAGGCATGGGAAGCCTTCCGCGCGGGGAGCGTCCCCATCGGCGCGGTGCTCTGCGACGGGAGCGGCGCGATAATGCTCCGCGACCGCAACCGCTGGGGCGAGGCAGCTACGGTCAACCGCCGTATCTCGCACGCGGAGGCAAACCTGCTGAGGCGGCTCGACACGAGCGTCGGCGACCTGCACAGCCTCACCCTCTATACTACGATGGAGCCGTGCCCGATGTGCATGGGAACGGCTGTTATGGCTGGGATAAGGCATCTGCGCTCCGCCGCGCGCGACCCCTACTGCGGCATGGTGCACCTCGCCGAGAGCGAGCCGTACTACGCCGAAAAGCACCTCGACTTCACGTTCGAGGGCGGCGAGGTCGAGCTCGTGCAGCTGACGGTGCAGAGCTACCGCGAGCTGCGGCACGTCGAGCGCGGCGCAAGCCCGAAGGTGCTTGAGAAGTTTGAAGCATACCTGCCGCGTGCAGTCTCCGCCGCGCGTGAGCTCTACGCTGCAAGGGAGCTCGACAGGCTCGCGGACACGGGTACTGACGTCGGCGAGGTGTTCGACCGCATATTGTCTGCGGTCGGCTGAAAAAAGGTAATTATGCTGTCCTGCGGTCTTTCCGACGGACAGGCTTTAAAGAAAGGAATGATATTATGGCAAATTCTACACAGCTCATCAACTGGGGAGGCATGACCTGCGTCAAGCTCTCGGCAGGCGGCTATGAAGCGCTTATCGCGTACGAGATAGGCTCGAACGTTATCCGCCTGCGCGATAACAAGAACGGTCTCGAGTTCTTCCGCTACTCCGACGACAACGACGCCGACGTTATAAGGCAGTCAGCGGAGGTATGGGGACTCCCCACCCTCTATCTGCCCAACCGTTTCGCGGACGGCGTGCTCAAGACCTCCGACGCGGTGTATCAGCTCCCCGTGAATGAGAAGGCTCCCTACAACAACCATATCCACGGCTTTATCCACAAGCGCGTGCACGAGGTGGTCGAGCACAAGGCGGACGACAACTGCGCGTGGGTCAAGACCCGCTACGTCTACGACGAGAACGACGAGTTCTTCCAATACCTGCCGATACGCTTCGTCGCCGAGTACACCTTCACGCTCTCGGAGAACGGTCTCGAGCAGGACATCTGCTTCACCAACAACTCAAACGTTGTTATGCCTATCTCAATCGCTTCGCACACCGCGATAAACGCTCCGTTCGTTGACGGCGCGAAGGAAGCCGATATCCGCCTGACTGTGCCGATAGGCAAGAAGTGCGAGCTCAACGAGCGCTGCCTCCCGACCGAGCAGCTCAAGTCACTCACGATGTGGGACCTCGAGTACAAGACGGGCAACAAGTGCCCTGTATTGCAGGTAGTCGACAACGATATGTACTTCGGCGAGTACGCCGAGCTCGACCACGAGAAGTTCCACGGCGTCATCGCCGAGGACATCGCCAGCGGCAAGAAGCTCTGCTACGAGGTATCGGACGAGTACAAGTTCTGGATAATCTGGAACGACCGCGGCTTCAACCACTACTTCTGCCCCGAGCCGATGACGGCGATGATAGACGCGCCCAATCTCAGCCTCCCCGCAGACGTTACGGGCTACCGCGAGATAAAGCCCGCCGAGACATTCAAGTCGCACCAGCGCTTCTTCACAAAGCTGTAATAACAACGAAACGGACGACCTGTTGGTCGTCCGTTTTTTTCGTGGGACGCTGCCCCACACCCTGCAAGGGCTCTGCCTCTGGACTCCGCTGGGGTGACTCCCCACAGTGTGGGGAGATGTCAGCGAAGCTGACAGAGGGGACGGGCTGTTCAGCCGCCCCAGACCCCGTCGGGGAGCGCACTCCCCGAACCCCGTATTCGCGTTATCGCTCGCTTTGCTCGCTCACCTTGCTCAGACGGCAAGTCTGTACCCGCGTCTGTTGCATACGCGGAACGCCGCCCCTACAGTTCCGCCTTTTTCGCGGGGAATGTCATGGTCAGCGTCAGCACGTTCTCCTCCGCGGAAGCACTGACCTGCGCGCCCTGCTTCTCCGCCAGCAGGCGCACGATGAACAGTCCCAGCCCCGCACTTCCGCCGCTGCGTGAGGCGTCCGCGCGGTAGCTCCGCTCGAACATCAGCTCCGTATCGGGCATTTCTCCCGCGCGCACGGGGTTCGAGAAGCTGACCGCGGTGAGCTCCGCGCCCTGCTCTACCTCCAGTCGGAAGCTGTCATGCGCGTACTTGATGATATTGTTGAGCACGTTCCCGAGCATTCGCGTGAGCATCTGCTCGTCCGCCCGCACGAAAACGGTCTTCTCGGGGAATACTATCTGCGGCTCGAGCCCGTGCAGGCGTATCGCGGCTTCGCTGTCCGCGAGGAACTGCATGAGCACCTTCGTCAGATTGACCTGCCGCAGCTCCGCGGAGGTATCGTCGCTCTCGAGGACGGACAGCTCGAAGAACGCGTCCGCCATCTCCTTCAGCTTGTCCGCCTTCTCGCAGCACGTCGCGAGGTATTCGCACCCGCGCGGCGAGAGGTGCTCCTCCTGCGTGAGAAGCTGGAGATTGCCCTTTATCACGGTCATGGGCGTGCGGAGGTCGTGCGCGATGTCGGACACCGACTGCTTCAGGTTGACCTCCGCGCGGACGGCGTCGCGCTTGAGGCGGCGCTGATGGTCGAGCGAGCGGTTTATCTCAGCCGCCAGCGAGCTGAGGCTGCGGTCGAACAGCGCAACGGACAGCTGGCGGTCGTAGGACGGGTCGAGGTTGCGGGAGAGCTCGCGGCGCATACTGCGCAGCTGGAGCTTCACGGCAACGGCGTGCCCGAGCAGAGCCGCGCATATCACTGCGAGGACGATGAGTGCGATACGCTCCATATTACTCCCCCTTCATTCTGTAGCCGATGCCCCATACCGTCTCGATGAGGTCCTGTCCCGACGCCTTTTTCAGCTTCGAGCGCAGGTTGCTGACGTGGACGCTGACCGTGTTGTCCTCGTAGCAGTACTCCTCGTTCCACACGGACTCGTAGAGGTTCGCCTTTGAGTAGACCTTCTGCGGGTGCTCCATGAACAGCAGCAGAAGCTGGAACTCCTTCGCCGTGAGCGAGAGGGGCTTGTCCTCCCAGCAGGCGCGGTTCTCGGCGGGATATACCGCCAGTCCGCCGAACGTCAGCGCCTCGGGGAGCTGTGCCGTGCCAGTTCTGCGCAGTACGACCTCCATGCGCACGAGCACCTCGTTGAGGTCGAAGGGCTTGAGTATGTAGTCGTCAGCCCCGAGGCGCAGCACCTCCAGCCTCGTCTCGAGCATCGAGCGCGCCGATATTACGATGACCGGCGTATCCGAGTGGGTGCGCAGCTCCGCGATGAGGCGCTCGCCGCTTATATTCGGGAGCATAAGGTCCATGAGAATGAGGTCGAACTGCTCCTGCGCAAGAAGCTTCGACGCTGCGAGACCGTCCGCGGCTTCTCTGACCGTGCACCCGTTCTTCCCGAGGAAGTCGCACAGTATGCGGCGGATATCGGGCTCGTCCTCGATAAGTGCTATCCTTGCGTTCATATCATCACCTGCCTGTTCTGATAATGATATTATAAAATATTTTCACACAAAAAGCAAGAGCCAAGGGCTCTGCCCTTGGAACCCGCGAGGGCTCCGCCCCTCGA
>JAUMVH010000083.1 GCA_030530245.1 Ruminococcus sp. | reverse complement strand
AGCTGTTTTCGGGCTCGTCGACTTCGAGATAACCGACGTGGTCATCGTTATGTACGAGAGGATAAAGAATACCACCGTCACCGATAAGGTCATCGCCGAGGCTAAGCGCCACGACGTACCCGTCATCATGGTCGACGGCAAGAGCGAGGACTGCATCAGTATCTGCTTCAACTACAAGAAGGGCTTCGAGGAGGTCGTGCGCCACGTAATCGAGTTCCACGGAGCCAAAAAGCCCCACTTCCTCGGCGGCTTCAAGGACAATATCTTCTCCGACGAGCGCATGGAGGTCTTCAAAAAGGTCATCGAGGAGAACGGTATCCCGTTCACGGAGGATATGGTCAGCTACGGCAACTTCTGGGCTAAGCCCGCGCGTGAGGCTATGGAGGCTCTGCTCGCGACGGGAAATATCCCCGACGCCGTCATCTGCGCGAACGATATCATGGCGATAAACGTCTGTGCGGTGCTGTTCGAGCACGGGTACAGGGTGCCCGAGGATATCATGGTCACGGGCTTCGACGGCATCGACGAGATAAACCTCTCTATCCCCCGCATGACCTCGAGCTACTGCGGAGCCGCCGCTGCTGTTCCGTCGCTGCTCACGGCTATCGGGGAGTACTACGAAAACGGCACGACTACGGGCGAATACCTCGTAGACCCCGAGCTCGTGATAAACAATTCCTGCGGCTGTGACCACATCGACGAGGCTCTGCGCGACGGCGTCATCAGGAGCTTCAACGACCGCTTCTACCGCTATCAGGACGACAGCGTCGTGCTCGCGGCTGTCACCGAGAGTATGCAGGCGTGCACCGATATCGTGGACTGTGCCTGCAAGCTCTTCACCGATAAGATACGCGAAACGACGGTCATCATCAACAAGGACTGCATAAACTGCAACAAGAACTACTTCGCGGGAAGCAGCCGTATGGACTTCGCGGACGAGATGTTCATGTTCTTCGACAGCGACCTCAATATGTTCAGACAGCGCCCGTTCAGGCGCAGGGACATTATCCCCGACCTCAATAATGTGCTCGAGCGCGGCAACCCGCTGATATTCAACGTCATATCGTATATGAACGTGCCGCTCGGGTACGTGTGTTTCCACTTCGGCGACTACGATATCGTCGATTTCTGCAAGATACCGCAGATAGTCAACACCATCGGAAGCGGTCTCGGCGGCTATGTGAACCTCAAGTATCAGCTCTACCTCACCGCGCGTATCGAGAGGATGTACAAGTACGACTCGCTGACGGGACTGTACAACCGCCTCAGCTTCAACAACGAGTTCGAGCAGCGCAAGCGTGAGCTCATGGGCGAGAAAGTGCCGATAACTGTCATTCTCGTAGACCTCGACGGACTCAAATACATCAACGACAACTACGGTCACGGCGCGGGCGATAACGCCATACGCACCGTTGCGGAGGCGCTGAGGGATTCCGTGCCCGACGACGCGATATGCGTGCGCTTCGGCGGAGACGAGATGCTCGCGGTCATCACGGGCGATTGCGTCCCCGAGCAGATAAAGTACGATATCAACCGCAAGCTGAACCGATACAACGCCAAGGAGGGCAAGCCCTACCTCATCGCGGCGAGCATGGGCATATACCGCACCGATTCCACCAAGAATACCGATTTCGAGTTCCTCGTCAAGGAGACGGACACGGATATGTACGCGGAAAAGCTCGCCAAGCGCAGGCATCTGAGCGAATAACGAACAGGAAGCCGCTGAGCATATCAGCGGCTTTTTCAAGGGCTCTGCCCTTGACCCGCCAAAGGCTCTGCCTTTGGAATCCGCTGGGGCGCCGCCCCAGACCCCGCAAAGGGACGCAGTCCCTTTGAACCCAAATTTCGTTGCCGCTCGCGTTGCTCGCTCTGTCTGTACAAACGGCACAGTCTGCTTTCGGCGGGGAGCAAATATGAAAAACATTAATTCGGCAATTTGTATGGGGCGGACACCGCACCTACATAATGCGGCAGTTGAATCTTCCAACAGTTAGTTTATGATTTATCGCGTGTAACAAATTTTAATTTGCAGCACAAATTATCAGTTAATGAGTACTATATATCATTGAAACCTGCGGAAATATGGTATATAATGAGAGCATGGGAAAAATGGGGAGCAGAATGTGGGATAGCCACATTCTCCCCTGCGTAATCAGAGCCGTTATTTTTCAGAAAACGGCAAATTATGGAGGGAATGATCATGAATAACTCTTTCAGAAAGAGAACAGCTGCGGCAGTATTCTCCGCGGTAATGTCCGTTTCGGCGGCAACAGGTACGCTCACAGGCACGTTCATCACTAACCTCTCTGATACGGCTTTGACAGCCGTCGCAGCTGAAAGCAGCGTCAAGGTGCTTTCAGCTGTGGGTTATGGCGAGGGTATGTATGCTACGTGGTCATCAGTTTCGGGAGCTTCGGGCTACAACGTTTACGTTGACGGCGCGAAAATAGACTCCATGCTCATCAGACAGTACGCAGGCTATATGAGAGCCGACGCTGTGGGTCTGAAGGCAGGCAGCCATACTATGAAGATAGTTCCCGTGATAAACGGCAATGAGGACGGCTCGAAAGCAGGTCAGGCAAACGCCACCGCTACCGCTCACAAGCGCGAGGGCTTCGGCTTCAAGAACGGCACCTCATCGGGCGCCTACAACGAGGACGGCACGCTCAAGTCGAACGCGACCGTCGTATATGTAACAAACGCTAACAAGGACTCCGTAAGCGTGACGCTCCCCGATAAGAAGGGCAACAACACGCAGCTCACGGGCGTTCAGAACATAATCACCAGCCTCAAGAGCAATACCAAGGTGGGTCCCGTATGTATCCGCTTCATCGGCAACATCACCGACCCGTCCGTGCTCACTAAGGGCGACCTCTACGTTGATACCGCTACCTGCGGGCTCACGATAGAGGGTATCGGCAGCGACACCACCTTCAACGGCTTCGGTCTCGTGCTCAAGAACACCTCCAACTGCGAGATACGCAATATCGGCTTCATGAACTGCAACAGCACTGAGGGCGACGACTGCGGTCTCCAGCAGGGCAACGACCACATATGGGTGCACAACTGTGACTTCTTCTACGGCGACGCAGGCTCGGACGCTGACCAGAAGAAGGGCGACGGTGCGCTTGATACCAAAAAGTCCACCTACGTCACACATTCCTTCAACCACTTCTGGGATAACGGCAAGTGCAATCTTCAGGGTATGAAGGATGAGACGACGAGCAATTATATCACCTACCACCACAACTGGTACGACCACTCTGATTCGCGCCACCCGCGAATCAGAACTTGCTCGGTACACTGCTACAACAACTACTTCGACGGCAACGCCAAGTACGGCGTCGGCGTTACTATGGGAGCTTCCTGCTTCGTCGAGAACAACTACTTCCGCAACTGCCCCAATCCGATGCTCATCTCCATGCAGGGCTCTGACATCGCAGGCGGCGGCAAGGGCACGTTCTCGAGCGAGGACGGCGGCGTTATCAAGTCATTCGGCAACTATATGACGGGTCAGGCAGGCTTCGTCACATACCAGCAGAACGGCACCGAGTTCGACGCCTATGCGGCTTCATCGCGCAATGAGAAGGTCCCCGCTAATGCCAAGGCTAAGCAGGGCGGCACTGCCTACAACAACTTCGATACCGACTCCAATATAATGTACAGCTACACACCCGACAGCGCCGAGAACGTTCCCGCTATCGTTATGGCAGGCGCAGGACGCGTTGACGGCGGCGACTTCAAGTGGACGTTCAACAACTCCGTTGACGACGCCAGCGCTGACGTGAACGAGGCTCTCAAGAGCGCGCTCGTCAGCTACAAGGACAAGATAACGGCTATCGGCAGCGGCTTCAAGGAGGACAATACTCCCGCTCCCACGCAGACAACGACACCCCAGCCCGCAGTTACCACGACTCAGGCTCCCGCAGTCACCGATATTCCCACAACGACTACGACCACAACAACGTCTCAGGGCACATATACTCCTCCCACGGTGAACGGCAGCTCGCCTATATACGGCGATAAGACCATATTCGCTTCACCCAGCGGCGGCGGAGACGGCAAGACAGTGAACTCGCCCACAGACGTCCTCACAGCGATAAAGAATGTGCAGGCAGGAGGTTACATCTACCTCCTGGAAGGCACTTACAAATACACCTCCACCATCAACATCGAAGAAGCAAACGCGGGCGCGCAGGGTCAGTACAAGACCATCGCCGCTTACCCCGGGGCTAAGGTAAAGTTCGACTTCACGGGACAGGCGGTCGACGCCTCCGCGAGAGGCTTCGTCCTCGACGGAAGCTACTGGCACTTCTACGGTTTCACTATCGCCAATGCGGGCGACAACGGTATGCTCCTCTCAGGTGATAACAATATCATCGAGATGATGCTCTTCGAGAACAATCAGGACACAGGCTTGCAGATATCGCGCCTCAACAGCTCGTACAGCTCCATCGCCCAGTGGCCTACGAACAACCTCGTCAAGAACTGCACATCGCGCAATAACTGCGACGACGCCACAATGGAGAACGCCGACGGCTTCGCGGCGAAGCTCACCTGCGGCGAAGGCAACGTATTCGACGGCTGTATCGCCTACAACAACTCCGACGACGGCTGGGATCTCTACGCCAAGGAGGCAACAGGTCCTATCGGCGTGGTAACTATCAAGAACTGTATCGCCTTCCGCAACGGCTTCACCGAGAGCGGCAAGGGCTACGGCGACTGCGACGGCAACGGCTTCAAGCTCGGCGGCGGCGGTATCGGTACACGCCACAAGGTCGAGAACTGCCTCGCGTTCGAGAACCTCAACTGCGGCTTCACCGACAACAACAACCCCAAGTTCGGCGATATGAAGAACTGCACCGCTTACAATAACGGTATCGGCGGCAAGGGCAAGGCAAATTACATGGTATATCGCTGCGATACGTCCGCGACCTTCAGCGGTATGATGTCCTACATCAATACCTCGAAGGTGTCGAAGACGAATGCGGCGGGAATAAAGGTCTCCAACGACAAGTTCGTCGGAAATATGACCAATTCCATCTACTACAACAGCAAGTACTACTTCGCGAAGTCCAATACTACTATGACAAACGGCGCTAAGCTCGGCGATGTCGTAACTCCCGCTGACGGCGATTTCATCACGCTGAATGTTCCCGCTATGGATACCGATTTCCACACCGTTTGGAGAAACGCTGACGGCTCTCCCAAGCCCGCGGGCTTCGCTGAGACCAACGGCACCTACAAGTCGCTCGGCTACCATATGGCTTCGGGTATCGCGCAGATAAGCGCTCCCGCAGTATACGGCGACGGTCAGACTCCTCCTCCCGAGACAACTACTACAACAACTACAACTACCACAACGACCACTACCGAGACTACCACAACTACGACCACGACTACAGCTCCCGAGACGACTACCACGACCGAGACTACAACAACTCCCGCGGCTTCGCTCATCGGCGACGTAAACCTCGACACGAAGGTTTCGATAGCCGACGCGGTGGCTATCCTCCAGTACGTAGCCAACAAGGACAAGTACGCGCTCACAGCCGAGGCTGTCGACAACGCGGACGTTTACAACAGGGGCGACGGCGTTACCGCAAGGGACGCGCTCTCGATACAGATGCTCGACGCGGGCGTTATCACAGCCCTCCCCGAGGTTTGAAAAAGATAGCTCCAAGAATATAATGATAGAAAAAAAGGACTCCTCGGAGTCCTTTTTTTCTATCAATGGCGCTGGCAGAGGCTCTGCCTCTGGACTCCGCAAGGGCGCTGCCCTTGACCCGCCAGAGACGCTGTCTCTGGACTCTGGCAGATGCTCTGCCTCTTCACTCCGCTGGGGAACGCAGTTCCCCTGACCCCGTAATCGCGCCGCCGCTCGCTCAGCTGTACAAACCGTCAGTTTTTCTCCGCGATTCACAGTTTAATACGAGGCGACACTCTGTAGGGGCGGATATTATCCGACCGCCAACAACCGACATACCGTAGGGGCGCATTCCGTGCGCCCGCAAACGAACGAGCAAACTAACGGGCGAGCGGAACTCGCCCCTACAAAAGCGATATTAATTCCGAATTAAAAAAGGGCGGAATCCCCACCCTTTCGTTAATTTTTCTTCCTGTAACCCGTCGGGGTCACGCCGACTATCTTCTTGAACTGGCGCATGAAGTGCTCCTCGTTGTCGTAGCCGCACATCGCCGCCACCTGCGACACGGTGCAGCCCGTCTCGCTGAGTATCTCCTTCGCCTTCTCTATCTTGCCGTTGATGACGTCGGTCATGCACGACACGCCGAAGACCTCGCGGTAAATGTGCTGGAAGTACGACCGCGACATACTCACGTCCGCCGCCATGAGATCGACGTTCCACTTCTTCTGAGGGTTGCGGTATATCTTCTCGCGCAGCTCCACAAGGAGGTTGTAGTGCGGCTCCACCGCCGACGACTGGCTTATCTCGCGCGGACGGCACTGCTCGTCGACCTTCAGCAGCAGCGTTTTCAGCATGACGTCCGTCATTTTCAGCCTGTGGCTGTTCATGGAGTAGAACTCCGACGTGATGTTGCGCATGAGGGAGTCGATGAAGTCGGTGTCAGTGAAGCGCAGCGGCAGGTTGAACACGAGCTCGAGTGGCTCGAAGAAATCGCTGTCGCCCTCGGCGTCAAATACAGCCCAGCTGCATATGAGGAAGTCGTCCTCGGCGGCGTAGTCGACCTCGCAGCTCCCGTCGTAGATGATGAGGGTGTCCTCGGGGAGCACGGCTTTTCTGCCGCCGAAGCTTAAAGCTATCCTGCTCTTGGCGTGCACGAGCAGGAAAACGCCGCCGTCGGGCTCGCGTCGGAACCTGTAGCCGCTGTCATATACCGAGCCGTAGCCCGCCGCACGTATGTTCACCTGTCACTCCTCCTTATCCGCGATAAACCGCCATTCTATGCTTTTCCAGTGATCTCCCGCGTAGTCTATCCCAACGCGCGGAGCCGTCCTTATCCTCGGGCGCGAGCCGTCGTCCTCTATCCATATCCGCTCGTTGCCGTTTATGGGCTCGCCGTTGAAGCTGCCGTCCACTTGCAGAAACTTAGTCAGCTTTGCGGGACCGTCGTGCAGCTCTCCCGCACGTATCAGCACGCCCTGCGGCTGACCCTCCCCGCCCGTTATCACGTTCATCAGCCAGTGCATTCCGTAGCAGAGATAGACGTATATCCTGCCGCTCTCGCCGAACAGCAGCTCCGTCCTCGGAGTACGCCCCTTTGAGGCGTGACAGCCCTTGTCCTCCTCGCCTCGGTAAGCTTCAGTCTCGGCTATGCGCTCGCGGAGCTCGCTGCCGTCGGGCAGTCTGCGGACGAGCACCTTCCCGACGAGGTCAGGCGCAACGTCGAGAACGTCCCGCGCGAAGAATTCACCCGTCAGCCTCATACCCGCAGGCTCTGCTCGAGCTCGGTGTCGGGCTTGACGAAGGCGGTCTTGTAGTTGGTGAAGATGACCTTGCCCGGCTTCGCTCCCGAGGGCTTCTTCACGTACCGCGCGAGGCAGTAGTCCACGGGAACGAGCGTGGAACTGCGCCCCTTGCTGTTCACGGCAGCGATGACCGCCGCCTCCTCGATGGTCTTGTCGGGCGGAGTCTCGCCGTCGGTCACGATGATGACGTGCGAGCCCGTGATGGTCTGCGTATGGAGCCATATATCGCTCTTTTCCGCGAATTTGAGCGTGAGCTGGTCGTTCTGGTGATTGTTCCTGCCGACGAGTATCGTGTAGCCGTCCGAGGACTTGTACTCTATCGGCGGGAGCGCCTTGGGCGGCTTCGTCTTGCTGCCTCCCGAGCGGATATAGCCCTGCTCGATGAGCTCGAGGCGAAGCTGAATGATGTCGTTCTCGGACTCGGCACGGGTCAGCGCGTCGAACACGCTGTCGAGGTAGGCGAGCTCCTCCTCGCCCTTCTCTATCTGCCCCGCGAGCTTCTCCTCGGCGGTCACGCACTTCTTGTACTCGGAGTAGTACCGCTGCGCGTTCTGCGCGGGAGTCTTGCGGATATCGAGCTCTATGCTCACGGTCGGGCAGTCCTCCGCGTAGAAATTCTCGACCTCCGCGGAGCTGTCGCCCTTCTGTATGCGGTAGATGTTCGCGGAAATGAGGTCGCCCCACAGTTTGTAGGTGTCCTTCTCGGCGCAGGCGGCGAGCTCCTGCTGCTGGGCGGAGATTCGGCGCGAGGTGCGCTCCGTGAGGTTGACGAGGAGCTTGAAGAGGTCGTTGGCGCGCTGTTTTGTGCGCGCGGCGCGGTCGCGCTCGAAGTAGAAGAAGTCGAGGAGCTCCGACGCCGAGCCGAGCTCCCTCGTGAGCATGAGCGTGCCGTACTGGCTGAGGCGGATAAACGAGAAATCCTTGAGCATACCGTCCCTGTCGGCGGCGACGCAGAAACAGCACTCGCCGTCCGTGAGCTGCTGACGTGTACGCTTTATCGCGAAGAGCAGGCGGTCGAGGTGGTCGCCGTCCACGGTGTCGCTGCGCAGCTCCGCTCCCCTGCCCGCGAAGAAAGTCCACTCGCGCGCGAGCACGGGCGAGATGCCCTCGAATACGCGTATCAGCGCCTTTGAGAGCTCAGCGGGCTGTACCTCACGCAGACGCGCGGTTATCTCGTCGGGCTCTGCGGTAAGGAAGTTGAGCCTGTCATCGCGCGGCGGCAGGGTGTACCTCATACCGGGGAGCACCATTCGCTCGCGGGACATCTCCTCGTCGACGCGCTTGATGCTGTCGATGACTCTGCCCTCATGGTCGATGACGATGAGGTTCGAGCAGCGCCCCATTATCTCGCAGGCGAGCGTGACAGTCACGATGTCGCCGAGCTCATTCACGCACTCGAAGTCGAGGAAGAGTATGCGCTCGAGCCCGTCCTGCCGCACCGCGAGGAGCTTGCCGCTCCCGAGGCGCTTTCGCAGGAGCATACAGAACATGGGCGGGGTCTGCGGGTTGTCGACCGATTTCTCGGTGACGTGCACCCTCGCGCTGCCTGCATTTGCCGAGATATAGAGCTTTTTGCTCCCAGAGCGCGTGCGTATGGAGATGACGACCTCCTCGCGCGAGGGCTGGTGTATCTTCTCTATCCGCCCGCCGACCAGCGGCTGAAGCTCGTTTTTTACTGCGTACAGAAATGCTCCGTCCAGAGCCATAGTATCAATCCTCTCGTTTTATGCCCCACAGTCCGTATGGGTCGTTTTTCAGCGCGTCCTCGTACAGCGACACCACCGACCAAATGTCGAAGAACATCGCCCTGCACGCGCCTATCTGCGCCTCCCTGATGAGCCCTTTTTCGTACGCCATAGCCTGTATGGTGTACCACGCCTTCACGGGAGGGTGTCCCGCCTCGATGAACCACTCGTCGGGCGGATAAATGCGGTCAATAGCCTCGCTCGGCGCGAACATCGCCGTGATGTCCGCGGGAGTTATCGGCTCGACGTAGTGCATGGCGGTCAGCTTGTAGATGTCGACTCCGAGCAGCAGAGCCTTCCCGCCGTGGTGAATGGCGTAGTCGAGCCCGCCCGTCAGAGCCTCCCGTCCGTGCCTTCCCCAGCCCGCGATGCTTATGGTATCGCGTCCGCAGAGGGTATCGGGCAGGCGGCGGAAGGTGTCCGCGACCGCTCCCATAGCCGTTTTCTCGGTGTCGGGGTCGAGCACCTTTATCTTGACCGTTATGCCGAGCTCCCTGTCGGAGTCGGTCAGCGGGAGCTCCCTGCTGAGCCTGAGTGCGGGCATGAAAATGCTGCCCTCCTCGGTGACGAGCTCCTTCAGCGTGTCGATGACCGTCATCGCGCCGCCCTCGAGCTCCCCGAAGCTGCTCAGCGAGCTGTGTACCTCCAGTATCATGCCCTTTTCCACGCCAAGCTCGGTCAGCGCGCGCCTGAGTTCCTTTTTTGTGACCATTTCCCGCTCCTATTCAAAATTGTCCGCAATGAAGCCGAGCAGCGGCTTGCGCACGATGAGCCCGCGATTCCCGCGCCACCACTCGTACGACCCGCGCAGCCCCTCTCGGAGCGGCGTCAGCTGCGGCATTATCGCGCTCATTGCCGTCACGTCAAGGACGTACTCGTAGTCATAGAACGGGAAGTAGCTGCGCTGCGGCACCTCCGCGCCGACGTATCGCAGCTCGGGCTCCCTGCCGAGAACGCCGTAGCACAGCCGCACCCACTCGTTGATGTCGACGGTCTCGGGGTTGCCGACGTTGAAAATGCGCTGCTCGGGCTTGCGCTCGAGGAGTAGCTCCATGAAGCGGCAGAGGTCGCCGATGTGGAAGAATTGCAGCCGCATACGCCCGTACTTCGGCACGTAGAAGGGCTTTCCGCTCTCCGCGCACTCGAAGACGAACGCCTCGCGGTAGAGGTTGTTCATCGTGCCGTAGAGGTACGGCGGGCGCAGTATATAGGCGTTCGGGACGTTTTCGCCCAACCATTTCTCGGCGGCGAGCTTGTCCGTGCCGTACGCGCCCCAGATTGAGTTCGCGCCGCACTCCATATCCTCGCGGAAGGGCTGCGGCAGGGTCTCGGGGTAGACCGCGCTCGAGCTGATGAAGATGTAGCTCCCGACCTCGCCGAGGGCTTCGTTCAGCGTGCGGACGTCATTTTCGTTGTAGGAGGTCACGTCGAGCACGGCGTCGAAGCGCTCGCCTCTCAGCCTGTCGCCGAGGGAGTACCTGTCCGCGCAGATATGGCGTACATTCGGGGACTGCGGCTTGCTGCCGCGGTTGAGGACGCAGACCTCGTGACCCTTGCCCGCAAAGTATTCGGCGGTGTATCTGCTCGCGAAGACAGTTCCGCCTGTGACCAGTATTTTCATAGTTTTCTCCTCATTTCTTGCGGTAGGTCAGGACTTCAAAGTCCGCCTGCACGGTCAGCTCCGTGAGCGCTTCGAGGCGCTCCTGCTCGGTCCTGCCCGTCTTGTAGTAGTACGGCGTCATCGAGAACAGGCTGCGGATATCGGCGCTGTCGTGAAGCTCCATCGTGAATCTCACCCGCCGCACGCCGACGTACTCGAAGCCCTCCAGCTCGTACGGCTTGACCTCGTTCCTGTAGGGAGTGTCGTAAATCGCCTGTTTCAGCTCCCATAGGTGGTTCTCGGAGGGTATC
>JAUMVH010000082.1 GCA_030530245.1 Ruminococcus sp. | reverse complement strand
TTCGTGTTGATATCGCCGGGACAGTCCCCGAAGTAGGCGGGAACCTTGCCCTTTATCTTTTCGCAGTAGACGAGGCGGCGCTTGTGGTCTATCTCCTCGACGACCCAAACGTGTCCCGCTATCGCGAGCTTTTCGCCGACGGGCGGCGGGCTCACGACCGTGCCGAGCTCCTGAGAGTCCCAGCGAACGGTGTACTCCTCGTTCTCCTGAAATACTGCGTAGAACTTAAAGCTGTTTATCACCCTCTCGCCCGCGAGCCCTACTATGAGCCCGCCCTCCTCGGTGCGCTGGATATGCTCTGTTTCGAGCAGGTGGCGGAGCAGTACGCGGAAGTCGTCCTGCGAAATGCGGTGGAAATATTTCAGCGACAGCACCCGCGACGCAAGCTGCGCGGGCGTGAGCTCACCATTGGAAGCGAGCGTGCTCATCGTCTGATGATACAGCAGCGAGAACGGCAGCCTGTCGAGCTTCGGCGGCTCGACCCAGCGCTCCTCGACGTACACCTGCACGAGCGCTATCCCCTGCAAAAGCTTCCACGGAACTGTCTCGGGGAGCATCGAGCGCGGCTCGGGGAGCTCCTCGCGTATGACGAACCACATCTCGGGCGGCAGATCGCGGCGCCCCGTGCGTCCCATTCTTTGCAGGAACGACGACACCGTGAACGGCGCGTCCACCTGAAATGCGCGCTCGAGCCTGCCGATGTCGATACCGAGCTCGAGAGTCGCGGTGGTGCAGGTCGTCATATAGATGTCGTCGTCCTTCATGGCGGCTTCGGCTGTCTCGCGGTAGGCGGCGGAGAGGTTGCCGTGGTGTATGAGGAAGCGGTCGGGCTCGTGCTTAGCCTCGCAGTAGGAGCGCAGCGTCGTCGTGACCGCCTCGCACTCCTCGCGCGAATTGACGAAGACAAGGCATTTCTTGCCGCGCGTGTGCTCGAAGATGTAACCCATGCCCGCGTCGGCGTGCTCGGGAGCGGAGTCCGTCTTCTCCTCGAGGACGGGCAGAGCCTCGACGTTTTCGCCGCCCTCGGGCTGGTTCTGCTGCGAGACGTAGAAGTGCTCCATTGAGAGCCGCCACTTCGTGCCCTTGGCTTCGATTCGCGGTATGACCGTGCCGCGGTGAGTCCCCGACGCGAGGAACTCACCCGTCGCCTCGAGGTCGCCTATCGTCGCGGACAGACCTATCCTGCGCGGCTCGACTCCCGCGAGCCGCGACAGCCTCTCAATGAGGCAGAGCGTCTGACCTCCGCGGTCGCCGCGCATGAGGGAATGCACCTCGTCGATGACGACGAAGCGCAGGTCGCCGAACAGCTTTGGTATCAGCGCGTGCTTGCGCAGGAGCATGGCTTCGAGCGATTCGGGCGTTATCTGCAATATGCCCGAGGGATCTTTCAGCATCTTCGCCTTGTGGGACTGCGCCGCGTCGCCATGCCAGTGCCATACGGGTATGTCTGCCTCCTCGCAGAGCTCGGTAAGGCGCATGAACTGGTCGTTTATCAGCGCTTTCAGCGGTCCGATGTACAGCGCTCCGACCGAGCGCGGCATATCCTCCGAGAACAGCGTCAGTATCGGGAAAAAGGCGGCTTCCGTCTTGCCCGAGGCTGTCGACGCGGACAGCAGCACGTTCTCGTCGGTACCAAATATCGCCTCGCCCGCAGCCGCCTGTATCGCACGCAGCGACTCCCAGTTATTGCGGTAGATGAAGTCCTGTATAAACGGTGCATAGCGGTCGAATACGTCCATATCATCGTCCTCCTTATAGGTCAGAAATATAGCGGTCAGCCTGCTCCCTGCCCGTGAATATCACGACCTCCCCGCCGAACTTTTCGAGCAGGGCGTATATCTCGGGGAGCTTCTTAGCGTGGAACTCCCTTATCGCCAACTCGAACTCGGGAGCGAGCTCCGTCTCCGTCCACGGGATATCGTCGCGCACTGTACCCACCCGCGCCCGCGCTCCTTCGAGGCAGACCTCGGTCGGCAGGTCGAACAGGAACACCGTATCGCAAGCCGCTATCCTGCGGGCGAGCGTGCGCTGGTAGTTGCCGTCGATTATCCAGCTCTCGCCGCGCAGTATCGCCCCGAGCCGCTCGTCGAACTCCTCCCGCGTTATCGCCGAGCCGTCGGGCTTGAAGTATACCCTGTCGAGGTGCACGAGCGGGAGTCCCGCTGCCGCGGCGAGCTTCTTCGAGAAGGTGCTCTTCCCCGAGGCGGGACAGCCTATGACTATCGCTCTTTTCATGGCTATATCTCGAACTCCGCGAACTCGTCCTCGGTGCTCTCCTGCGAGGTCGCGGAGGGCATGGCGTCGGACATGATGAATTCGCTGATGTTGATGTGCGGATTCTGATACACGATGTCGAGGAGCTCGATGAAGTCGCGTATCACCTCGCGGGGCGTGATGTGGCTCCCCGAGCCGATACGCCCGAATTCGAGCTTGATGAAGGCGACCATGTCCTCCTGCGTGATGACGCGCTCGTAGCCGAAAAGTCCCGCGTGGATATCGGCGAGCTTCTCGGTGAGGACGAGCATTTCCTCGTAGGTGAGCGGCGTGAGGTGTATCACGGGCGCGAGCATATCCTTCACGCCCTCGCGTCCGAACCTGCCCTCCGCAAGCCGCGAGCGGAGCGCCTCGTAGCTGTAGACTCCGCGGCGCGTATCCTCGATACACTGCGGAGTTCCGCCCATTATTATACCGAGGTATTTCGCCTTGCCCTGCAGGGTATCGTTGTACATCGTGAGTATCTTTTCGTAGTTATACTGGCGCGTTATCGAATTCGGTATCTTGTAGATGTTGACGAGCTCGTCGATGAGCACGAGCAGTCCGCCGTAGCCCGCCCGCCTGAGAAATGCGGCGAAGAGCTTGATGTACTCGTACCAGTCGTCGTCGGAGATGATGATGTTCACCCCGAGGTCGCTTTTCGCCTCTGTCTTGGTGGTGTACTCGCCGCGGAACCACTTCACTACCTTCGCCTTGCTCTCATCGTCGCCCGACGCGTAGGAGCGGTAGTATATCGTCAGCAGCTTCGCGAAATCGAAGCCGTGCACCATCTCATTCAGCGCGGAGATGACCTCGTATATCTTCCTCTCGACGGCTTTCTCAAAGTCGGGCGAATCGGTCGGCAGCCCCGTTTCCGCGGCTGTCTCGGACTGCACCGAGCTTATCCATCGGTCGAGTATGAGCGTGAGCGCGCCGCCGTCGGGACGCGTCTTCGTCGACATATTGCGTATGAGCTCCTTGTACGTGGCGAGTCCCTGTCCCTTCGTGCCTTGGAGTCTGCGCTCGGGCGAGAGGTCGGCGTCGACCACGACGAAGCCCCTGTCCATGACGTGTGCGCGTATCGTTTGCAGGAGGAAGCTCTTGCCGCTTCCGTACTTGCCGACGATGAATCGGAACGACGCGCCGCCGTCCTCAATGATGTCGACGTCGTGGAGGAGGGCGTCTATCTCGACCTCCCTGCCGACGGTGATGTACGGCAGTCCTATTCGCGGAACGACGCCGCCCTTGAGCGAATTTATGACCGCCGAAGCAATGCGCTTCGGTATCGCGGGTCTGTTATCGTTTGGCATTATATGCACCCCATTATACGTAGTTTTGCAGTTCGTCTGCGTAGTCCCCGATGACCTCGGGCACGTCCGCCGAGCAGTCGATGACCGTGTCGCCGAAGACGTCGAAAAGCTTGTCGTTTATGCTGTCCGCGAGCAGAGACGGCATAGTCCCCGCCTGCCTTGCCGCGGCAGACCAGTCCCCGCCGCTCAGCAGAGTCCGCAGGAACGCCGTCTCGCCCTCGCTGAGCGGTGAATCGGCAGTCGGTACGGGCTCGGGATCGGGTACAAGCTCGGGAGCGGACGTTTCGGGCTCCTCGTCGACTATGAGCTTGTCGCGCGTGACCTCCGACGCGGCGCGTATGTCCGCTATTTTCGAGAGGTCTATCTCTATCCGCATCGCCTTTGCGACGCGCGCCTCCTCGTCCATGGCGTCGAGCACCTTTTTTATCAGCTCCGCCGTCGATTTCGACACCTCCGCGGGGCGGAGCTTGTAGCGGAAGTCGTCGCGCTCGCGCAGGAGGTAGTCGAGCATCTTCATCAGCTCGCCGAGCTGCGGACTGCGCCCTCTGCTGCCGTAATAGCGGCTGCACCGCCATATCCCGTTGCGACAGGTGTAGGTGTGTATCGCATTGAGCACGTAGTCGGCGCTGCGGGTGGTGTTCCTGTCGTAGAAGACCGCCGACTCGAACAGGCGGCAGTTCATCTCCGTCGCGTGACCGAAGAACTTGTCGCACAGCGGCTTCTTCCTGTGGTCGCGGAAGAACTCCGACACGCTGCGGAATACGCGCACCGCCGCGGCTTTGAACCTCTCGGCGTTTGCGATGTAGTACCGCGAACGCTCGAACGGATAGCCCGACAGGAAGTTCAGCGCCGCGAAGAGCTCGTCGTCCGCGGTATCCTCCCAGTTCAGCAGCTTTATCAGCGCGTCGTCGTAGAGCATATCGGGCAGCTCTGCGACGAGCTGCGGGTCGAGCTGCTCGTACACGCAGTAGTCCACAGTCCAGCGCAGGAGGAGCTTTTTCAGCTCCGCGTCCCTGTCGCCGTATGCCTCGGTGAGCCGCTTCAGCAGGGCGATGCGCTCCTGCGGCGGCTCCGAGCCTATGCCGTTTATCAGCTCGTATGCGCGGATATACACGAACGGCAGCGGCGCGGGCGCGTACTCGTCCCGCCGCAGCCTCGCCCGCCACGAGAAGTACCCGCGGAGCTGCTCTGTCTCGAGGTCGCGGTAGGTCGGGTAGAACTTGGTGAAGTCGGCGGTGTATTCATAGACGTCGGTGTAGTCCTCCATGAACTTGCCCTGCGTGTAGAACAGCCACGCGGAGGTCTTCCAGTAAGCCTCGGGCGTGTAGGCGAGAGCTTTCATGTACTTTATCCTCTGCGGAGTTTCGGGAGTTTTTATCTGCGAGGCGCGCTTTATTATCGGCTGGTCGGTGTAGACCTTGTCGCGGAAGGCACGGCTCCCGAGCAGCTTCTCATCGTGCAGCACAGATTCGAGTATGTCTTTCACGTCCGACAATTTTCACGCCTCCTTTTCGCTATCGTTACCCTTCATTATAACACATAAGAAATGAAATATCAATAGTCAAAGAACAAATTTTCGCTTTTCTCTTGAATTTTTTTCGCAGAGGTGGTATAATAACTATAGAAACAAATTTTCGGGAAGGTGCACTCATGGAAAACAGGACATATATCGCGATAGACCTCAAATCCTTCTACGCCTCCGTAGAGTGCGTGGACAGCGGACTCGACCCGCTCAACGCCCTCCTCGTCGTCGCCGACCCTACCCGCACCGATAAGACTATCTGCCTCGCGGTCTCACCTGCCCTCAAGGCGTACGGTGTTTCGGGCAGGGCGCGGCTCTACGAGGTCGTACAGCGCGTCGCTGAGGTCAACTCCGAGCGACGCCGCAGAGCTCCGCGCGGGCAGTTCACGGGGAAGTCCCACTTCGCGGACGAGCTCGCCTCAGACCGCTCGAAGGAGCTCGGCTACATCATCGCTCCGCCGCGTATGGCGCGGTATATGGAGGTCAGCACGAAGATTTACGAGGTCTATCTGCGGTATATCTCCCCCGAGGATATCCACATCTACTCCATCGACGAGGTCTTCATCGACGCGACCGACTACCTGCGCACCTACAAGACCGACGGGCGCGGGCTCGCGCAGATGATGATACGTGATGTGCTCGCCGAGACGGGCATAACCGCCACCGCAGGCGTCGGCACGAACCTCTACCTCTGCAAGGTCGCCATGGACATCGTCGCGAAGCATATGCCTCCCGACGAGAACGGCGTGCGTATCGCGGAGCTCGACGAGATGTCCTACCGCCGCACGCTCTGGTCGCACGAGCCCATCACCGACTTCTGGCGCGTCGGCGGCGGCACGAGCAGGCGGCTCGCGGAGTACGGTATGTACACCATGGGCGACGTGGCGCGGTGCTCGCTCGGCGACAGGTACGACAGGCTCAACGAGGATCTGCTGTACAAGCTCTTCGGCGTGAATGCCGAGCTCCTCATCGACCACGCGTGGGGCTGGGAGCCCGTCCGCATCTCTGATATCAAGGCGTACCGTCCCGCGAGCAGCAGCCTCAGCTCGGGACAGGTGCTGAAAACGCCATATGAAGCCGAGCGTGCGCGGCTCGTTGTCCGCGAGATGACCGACCTGCTCAGCCTCGACCTCGTATCGAAGGGGCTCGTCGCGGACCAGCTCGTGCTGACGGTCGGCTACGACGTCGACAACCTCAAGGACCCCGAGCGCCTGCTCGGGTACAGCGGCGAGTTCAGGAAAGACCACTACGGCAGGCGCGTGCCGACCTCCGCGCACGGCTCGATAAATCTCGGCAGGTATACCGCCTCATCGCGGCTGATGCTCGGGGCGGTGAGCGAGCTGTACGACCGTATCGTCAACAGCTCCCTGCTCGTGCGGAGAATGACCGTCGCCGCGAACCACGTTATCCCCGAAGCAGACGTCCCCGAGGAGGCGCCGCGCCAGCTCGACTTCTTCACGGACGCCGACTCCGAGAATGCTTCCCTCGGCAGGGAGCGCGCCATTCAGGAGGCGGTCATCGGCTTGAAGAGGCGCTTCGGCAAGAACGCCGTCCTCAAGGGCATGAACCTCGAGGAGGACGCGACCGCCAAGGAGCGCAACGGGCAGATAGGCGGACACAAAGCCTGACGCGGTGTCCGCGCGGGCGTGAAAGCTACCGTATAATGCGGGCGGCGGAACGCCGCCCCTACGTTCCGGGTTCTGAGTTCTTTGCTCTGCCCACTGTATGGCTCTAAATAATCTGTTGCATTTTCGCTCTCCTTGTGATATAATATAGTAAAGCAATAGGCATACAAGGAGGAACAGCTTATGTCTCACAAACTCGAAGGCAGGATAAACAGCCTCGTTGACACTCTCATAGACGACTACAGCCACGACCGCACCATCGACAAGACCGTCGCGTTCGACCACCCCGACAAGGAAAAGGTCATCGGTATCATTCACCGCCTTAGAAATATCATCTACCCGGGCTACTATAAGAACGACAGGTTCAAGCTCTATACGGTAAGGAGCAATATAGCTGTCCAGCTCGAGGACATCATACACAACCTCTCACAGCAGATAAAGGTCGTGCTCCGCTATAATCCCAAGTACGAGAACGCACCGCAGTGCGACATCGAAGCGACTGCCGAGGAGCTCACCTTCGCCTTCCTCGAGAAGCTCCCCAAGATAAGGGACTACATCGCCACCGACGTGGAAGCGGCTTTCCTCGGTGACCCCGCCGCCTTCAACAAGGAGGAGATAATCTTCTCGTACCCCGGTCTGTTCGCGATACTCGTCAACCGCATCGCCCATGAGCTCCACCTGCTCGGAGTGCCGCTCATTCCCCGTATCATGACTGAGCACGCCCACAGCGTCACGGGTATCGACATACACCCCGGTGCTTCGATAGGCAAATACTTCTTCATCGACCACGGCACG
This sequence comes from Ruminococcus sp., assembly GCA_030530245.1. GTDB lineage: Bacteria > Bacillota > Clostridia > Oscillospirales > Ruminococcaceae > Ruminococcus. The sequence continues at coordinate 3,668 of JAUMVH010000082.1, read as the reverse complement.
GGCATAGTTATCGGCGAAACGACCGAGATAGGCGACAACGTCAAGATATATCAGGGCGTGACCCTCGGTGCGCTCTCGACGCGCGGCGGTCAGCTTCTCAAGAACCGCAAGCGCCACCCCACCATCGAGGACAACGTCACCATATACTCGGGAGCGTCCATACTCGGCGGCGAGACCGTCATCGGACGCGATTCCGTCATCGGAGGCAACGCCTTCATCACGAAGTCGGTCCCCGCGGGCGCAAGGGTCAGCATCAAGAACCCCGAGCTCCGTTTCAACTTCAAGTCCGAAACACCCGTCCAGCAGACCGAGCTTCCGCAGGACGAAACATGGTTCTACATTATATGAGAAATGCCGCGTATCGCAATGATACGCGGTTTTTTGCACCCGAAGGAAAAGTTAAAGACTTGTTAAGAATTGCCGTGCTATGATAAGAGCATAGAGAAAACAGAAACGAGGTAAAGGCTATGTTCTGGAGAATACTGAAAAAAGACCTGAAACGCAAGCGAACGATGAACGCTATCCTGCTCATGTTCGTTATCATGTGCTCGATGTTCGCGGCGGCGAGCGTCAACAACATCGCGGCGGTAACGGGCGGTATCGAGCACTTCTTCAACGCCTCGGACGTCCCCGATGTAACAGTCGGTATGGAGGAGGACTCCGACGAGGACAAGAACGTGGAGAAGATAGCGGGCGTACGCGAGGTAAAGACCGAGCACCCGATATACATCTACAGCTCGCGCTATTTCAGGCACAAGGGCAAAAAGCTCAACAACTTCATCAACCCCGCCGTGCTCATTGCCGACGACGAGATGGCGATAAAGTATTTCGATGCCGACAACAACGTGATAAAGAGCGTCGAGAAGGGCAGCTTCTACTGCACGAAAACGTTCATACAGGACCTCGACGTCAGCGAGGGCGACGAGTTCGAGATAAACGTCGACGGCTTCAGCTATAAGCTGACATATAAGGGGCTCTTCAAGGGCGCACTCATCGACACGAGCAGTGCCGCCCTTCCTTATCTCATCTTGAACGGCGAGGACTTCGACAACATCGAGGCGGGCTACGATAACCCCGTCACCCGCTACAAGACAATGTACATCAAGACCGACAATGTGAAGGCGATAACCGACTACGCAGAGGCGACCGAGGGTCTTTTTGCCGCCACACGCGACAGCAATAAAGGTATCTACATCTTCGATATGATGGTGGCATACGTAATGATGGCGATAAGCATTATCATCATGCTCGCGGCATTTGTGGTGCTGCGCTTCACTATCGGCTTCACGATACAGGAGGAATACCGCGAGATAGGCGTTATGAAGGCGCTCGGCATAAGCAATACGAGCATACGCAGCCTGTACATCGTCAAGTACCTCGCTATCGCCGTAGTGGGAGCTGTGGTCGGCTTCTTCTGCTCGCTCCCGCTGAGCAGTATCATGCTGAAAACGGTATCCGAGAATATGGTGCTCGGAAGCGAAAACGGCGCGGTGCTCAGCATCATAAGCTCGGTGTGCATTATCGCGATAATCATGCTCTTCTGCTACATCTGCACGCGCAAGGTCAAGAAGCTCTCGCCGATAGACGCCGTGAGAAGCGGTCAGACGGGCGAGCGCTTCCGCAAGAGGAGCCTGCTGAGGCTCGGGCGCTCGAAGCTCCCCTCGACGGGCTTTCTCGCGCTCAACGACGTGCTCAGCGCGCCCAAGCAGTTCCTCATAATCACGGTGGTATTCACGCTCTGCATACTGATGATGACGGTCATGGCGACGAGCGCGACTACCCTCAAGAGCGAGAAGCTCCTGCGCTTCTTCAACGCACCCGAATCCGATATCACAATACTCGATACGGAATTTATCAGCGAGCTCATGACCAAGCCGCACGGATATGAGGACACGCTCGACAAGTCAGAGAAGCTCCTCGACGACCTCGGCATCGACGGCACGTACAGCACCTCGTTCGGAACACAGAGTATGTGCACCCATGGCGACAAAACGTCATCGAAGATATTCTTCATAGCAGTCCGCGGCACCACGGACTATATGGTCGAATGCGACGAGGGAAGCGCTCCACGCAAGTCCGACGAGATTGCGATGACGGGCTATGCGATGGAGTCCCTCGACGCGAAGATAGGCGACAGGATAACCGCCACCATCGCCGACAAGGACTACGAATTCATCATCACGGGCAAGTGCTCGTCGTTCTTCGGCGGAGGCTATGCCGCTATAGTGCACGAGGACTTCGAGGTCGGCGACGCAGCCGCAAACGCCTTTACAGGCGTGCAGATACGCCTTGACGGCGACCCCGGCAAGGCTGAGATAGACCGCGCTATAGAGAAGATACGCGAGGAGTTGGACAGCGACAAGGTGTACACGACCGAGGACACCGTAAAAACAATGACTCAGGTTTCCGACTCGCTCAATGCGATAAAGAAGCTGACCATGATACTCACGGTCATACTCACGGGACTCATCGTGATACTGATGGAGCGCTCGTTCATCTCCAAGGAAAAGAGCGAGACAGCGCTGATGAAGGCGGTCGGCATACCGAGCAGGAGCATTATCCTCCAGCATGTTCTCCGCTTCGTTATCGTGTCGCTTATCGCGTGCGTCATAGCGTCGGCGGTGGTGCTCCCCGCGAGCTCGGCTCTGCTGAGCTGGGTGAGCTCGATGATAGGCGACATCAGCGGCATTGATGTAGACTACAGCCCCGCCGAGGTGTTCGCGCTCTGCCCTGCGATACTGCTCGCGGTGACAGCCATAGGCTCGTTCATAACAGCTCTCAGCACAAAAAAGATAACCGCTTCCGATACGGCAAGCATCGAATAATGGAGGAAAATACCATGAATACAGTGTTACAGACAAAGAATCTCTGCAAGACATACATCGTAAACAAGCGCCAGAACAACGTCCTCAAGAACATCGACCTCACTATCAGCGAGGGCGAGATGGTCGCTGTCATGGGACCGTCGGGCTCGGGCAAGAGCACGCTGCTCTACTGCGTCTCGGGCATGGACAGGGTAACCTCGGGCGAGGTCAACTTCAACGGCAAGGACACCACAAAGCTCCGCGAGAATGAGCTCGCGAAGCTCCGCCTCGACGAGATGGGCTTCATCTTCCAGCAGATGTACATGATGAAGAATCTCAGCGTGCTCGACAATATCATACTCCCCGCGGTCAAGTCAAAAAAGGCGAGCGAGAGCCGCAGACAGACCGAGGAGCGCGGACGCGCGCTCATGCACCGCCTCGGTATCGACGACGTCGGCAGCAACGATATCAACGAGGTCTCGGGCGGACAGCTCCAGCGCGCGTGTATTTGTCGGAGCATGATAAACTCGCCGAAGATGATATTCGCCGACGAGCCCACCGGCGCGCTCAACCGCGCCTCCTCCGACGAGGTCATGAACGAGCTCCTCTCGCTCAACCGCGACGGCACGACCGTGATGTGCGTCACCCACGACCCCAAGGTAGCCGCTAAGTGCTCGCGCGTGCTCTACCTCGTGGACGGCAAGATAGTCGGCGAGAAGGAGATGGGCAGCTTCGGCGGCGGAGACAAGGAGCTCCGCGACCGCGAGCGCACCCTCAACAACTGGCTCATGGAGCAAGGCTGGTAAGGCGCGGTGTCCGCGCTGCCGATTCGCGCAGCCGCTCGGCGCGGTGTCCGCGCTGCCG
>JAUMVH010000282.1 GCA_030530245.1 Ruminococcus sp. | reverse complement strand
CTTGTACTTGACGGTAAACTTGACCTCTACGCGGTAAGCCTTCTTGACCTCCTCGCCGAAGCTGCTCTTGTAGTAGTCCTCGACCTGTGTGAGGTTGCTTCCGTCGAGCTTCTCCTTGGCAACTATGTCAGCCTTTATCCCCTTGATATTCTTGGACTTGCGTATCGAATCAATAGTCTTGTCGTTATCCTTTATGTAGGACTCCCAATCAAGTCCCTTGTCCTTGGCTCTTACCTTGAGCTCACTCTCTTCGTCGTCGGTGTACATAGCGCTGATGATACGCTCGGTATCGCCCTTGTTTACGCCCTTTACCATATCCTTGATCGGTCTCTTGTAGGCGTTTACCCCGCTGTATATGAAGAATGCGACAGCTCCGATGAGTGCGAGCACGAGCACAACACAGATGATGATGAGCACCTTCTTAGCGCCGCCCTCGGGAGACTTGTCCGCCTTGATATGCTCTCTTGTGGGAACTGATTTGCCCATTGAAGCCTCGCAGGTGCAGTTGCCGTCCTTGTCGAGTTCTTTTCCGCAGTATTTACAAAAAGCCATAGTATTCGACCTCCTTAGTATCTATCAGAAATATTTTAACACACTATTAACGCAAAGTCAAGTATTAACAAAAACAATTCCGCATTATTTTTCGAGGCTTATCACGCCCCTGCAGCCAAGGACGTAGAATACCGCAAATACCGCCGCAGGTACCAATGCGAGCGGGAGCATGAGCCACATCTGCCCGTCGGTCAGGGCGGCGGAGCTCGCGTCGGGCTGTATCATATTGAAGACCTGTATGAACCAGCCGTTTATGAGCTTGTGCCAGCGGTAGAAGTCGAGCGCCATACCCGCGCTGAGCCGCAGTATCAGCCAGCTCGCGAGCGGCGGCAGAAGTGCCGTCACCGTCATTCCCGCAGGACGCAGGAGCGGCGTTTTCGCGCCCGAAACGCGTTCGTCCTTGAGGTCAGCCGCCGCTGTTTTCAGCGCAAGGCTCGCCATGAGGCATATCATTATTCCCGAGCCGCACACCGCAGATATCGCGCGTATAAGCGGGTTTGCCGAGCCCGCGAGCGTCAGTCCCACGAACAGCGACAGCACGTCCGCGGCGGCAAGGTAGAGAAGAGTCCGCAGGTATCGCATAATCACATTTCCTTTTCTTGTCCCGAATAAAACGGCTTCGGGACGTGGATAATACCTATGAGGTGATAGCTATGAGCGATGAGGATATGAAGATATACATTCCGTCGGCGGGCGCGGAGAAGTCCCCTGCTCCCGAGACGGACGAAGTAAAGATCTACACCTGCTCGTCGGAGCCCTCGGCTCCCGCGCACTCCGAGCAGACGCCGTAAAACACGGTCTGCGACGGGTCGATGATGAAGCCGTGGTGCTCGGCGATATGCTCGTTTATGCCCATTAGGTGGTCGCAGTTGAGGTGTATCAGCTTGCCGCATTTTAGGCATTTTAGGTGGAAGTGCTCGCGGCACTCGTCGGTATTCTCGACATATTGATAGCACGCGCCCATTTTGCCGTCGATGACGAATTTGCGCACGACTCCCGCCTCGACGAGCTTGTCGAGCTGGCGGTATATGGTCGCAGTCCCGAGCGGCGAGCCCTCCGACGAGAGGTACGCGCTTATTTCCTGCACATTTGTGTGCTTTTCCTTATTGCGTATGAGGTAGTCTATGAGCTTTTCCTTTTGTCTTGTATTATAGCCTGCGTCGCGTTTCATTATGCCCTCCGCTTTCCGTTATGTACATTTTACACGTTTATTTTAGCAGATTGGCGGCGTTTTGTCAATGCCGCGGCGGGCGGGGGGGCCGGGGCGCGGGCT
>JAUMVH010000081.1:9617-11326 GCA_030530245.1 Ruminococcus sp. | reverse complement strand
AGCCAAAAAGTATATACAATAGAAAAACAAACATATTATTCACTATTTGGTGAGTGGAAGCCTCAACAGAATCGAAAAGTCAACGTCTGTTTTATGCATACATATAACGAATGGAGATTCTACAGTTATATCGAATGTGCAGCTGGTAGCTTTGAATATGATTTACCAATGAAACTATTTGTACGTGATATTAAAGAAAAAGCATTTCTTAAGAGACTCGGAATACAATAAAAAACCACCCTCCACGGGTGGTTTTCTTTTTACTTCACCTTGATAAGTTTCCTCAGGCTCTCGCCGAGAATGACCGCGAGCGCCAGCTTCGCGAGGTCAAACGCGAGATACGGCACTACGCACAGCGCGAGCGCTCCGCTGAACGTGATGACCTTGTCATCTATCGCGTAGACGTGCATGAACCACAGCGTTCCGAACAGGTAGCACGCCGCCAGCCCGACCAGCATTGCCGCGATGTTTCGCACTATCCGAGCCGCTCCCTTCGCGGGGATAAGCTCCGCGAGCCAATATATCAGCGCCGTCAGCAGGAAGCCGAGGATATACCCTCCCGTCAGTCCGAACAGCGCGCTTACTCCGCCCTTGAAGCCCGAAAATACGGGAAGTCCGACCGCTCCGAGCAGCAAAAACGTCAGCACCGAGAACGTGCCGCACTTGCCGCCGAGCAGTACCAGCGAGAAGAAGACCGCGAAGGTCTGAAGCGTGAACGAGACGTTCCACGGTGTGGGTATGCTTATCCACGAGCAGACTATGATGAGCACCGCCATCAGCGCGGTGTATGTGAGCTCTCTCGTCGTGAAAAGGCGCTTTTTAGGCGCTTCGTGTGCAATTGTGTTTTCCATTTTCATCTCTCCTTTTGCGTTATGCTTACAGTATAGCACACGCGGGAGAGAATGTCAACCCCTAATCGTACAATAGGGTGACATATAATTTTTATCTTGCGATACCCTTGTATTTATATCCCGCCGCAGTTACAGCTTTTTTCAGCTGTTTTTCGTCCGCGGGAGCACTCAGCGTAAGCACCGCCGTACCCTTTGTGTGGTCGGGAGCGGCACTCTCCACGAAGCCAAGCTCCTCGAGCGCCGACTTCACGCGCGCCTCGCAGTGCTGACACATCATGCCCTCCACCGCTATCGTGAGCGTCTCCCGCGCGGAGCTGTCCGCGGCGGAGTCGGTGAGTTCGGCGGCTGTTTTCAGACGTTTGTCGCGCTTGGAGCTGTGAATGTCCACGAGGTTCAGGCGCAGGGCGTTCGTCACCACGAAGAAGCTCGAAAGGCTCATCGCCGCCGCTCCGAACATGGGCTGGAGCTCCCAGCCGAAGAGCTTGACGTAGGCTCCCGCCGCGAGGGGAATACCGATGACGTTGTAGAAAAACGCCCAGAAGAGGTTCTGCCTGATGTTGCGCAGGGTCGCGCGGCTGAGGCGTATCGCCGCCGGAACGTCGCGCAGGCTGCTCTTCATCAGCACCACGTCTGCTGCGTCGATGGCGACGTCGGTGCCCGCTCCGATGGCGATGCCCATATCCGCACGCGTCAGCGCGGGAGCGTCGTTTATGCCGTCGCCGACCATGACTACCCTGCCCTGCCGCTGAAGGCCGCGGATAACGGCTTCCTTGCCGTCGGGCAGCACGCCCGCGATTACCTTGTCAACGCCCGCCTGCCTGCCGACAGAGCGCGCCGTCTTCTCGTTGTCGCCAGTAA
>JAUMVH010000081.1:0-9607 GCA_030530245.1 Ruminococcus sp. | reverse complement strand
TTTAGGCCCCAGAGTGGCAGCTCGCGCACTGCCCCCCCGCTGCCGGGCAGTATCACGTCCGCGACCGCTATCATGCCGAGGAGCCTGCCGTCCGCGGCAAAGAGGAGCGGAGTCTTGCCCTGCTCGGCAAGGCTGTCAGCCGCCGCGAGCATATCCTCCCCCGTCTCCGCGAGAGAGGCTATATACCGCAGACTTCCGCCTGTCACGACTGTCCCGTTTATCACGGCACGGAGCCCGCTGCCCGCTATCGCCTCGAAGTCAGCCGCCTCATACGGCTCCGCACCGCGCTCCTCCGCGAGTGCTACGACCGCCCTCGCAAGCGGGTGTTCGCTCATTTTCTCGAGCGAATATGCGGTGCGCAGAAGCTCCGCCTCGTCGGTGCCCTCAGCGGGGATAATGTCGGTAACTACGGGCTTTCCCTCGGTAATTGTGCCCGTCTTGTCGAGGGCGGCTATCTGCGCCCTGCCCGTCTCCTCGAGCGACGCCGCCGTTTTGAATAGTATGCCTCCGCGGGCTCCGACTCCGTTGCCGACCATTATCGCGACAGGCGTTGCGAGTCCGAGTGCGCACGGGCAGCTTATCACGAGCACCGATATTCCGCGGGCGAGCGCGTAGCCGAGAGTCTGCCCGACAAGCAGCCATATTACTATTGTGACGACAGCGATTATGATGACCGCGGGCACGAATACTCCCGATACCCTGTCAGCCGTTTTCGCGATGGGAGCCTTTGTCGCTGCCGCGTCGCTGACCGTCTTGATTATCTGCGAGAGGGTCGTGTCCTCGCCGACTCGCAGAGCCTCGCACCGTATGAAGCCCGACTGGTTGACCGTCGCCGCGCTGACCGTGTCGCCCGCGGACTTGTCCACGGGTATGCTCTCGCCCGTCAGCGAAGCCTCATTGACTGCGCTCGTGCCCTCAATAACGACGCCGTCCACGGGTATGCTCTCGCCCGGGCGGACGACGAAGATATCGCCCTTGCGGACGTCGTCAGCGGGGACGGTCACCTCCGCGCCGTCCCTGATTACGCACGCCGTTTTCGGGGCAAGCTGTATGAGGGACTTCAGCGCATTCGTGGTCCTGCCCTTGGAGATGGCTTCGAGCAGCTTCCCGACTGTGATGAGGGTCACTATCATGCCCGCAGCCTCGAAGTAAAAGTTCATCATATCGCGCATTACGGCGTCCTCGTCGCCCCTGACGACCGCGCCCGTCATGTGGAAGAGCACGTAGACGCTCCACAGGAAGGATATCCCCGAGCCCATCGCCACGAGCGTGTCCATATTCGGGCTCCTGTGGAGCACCGCGCGCGTGCCGCTGATGAAGAATTTCTGGTTTATCGCCATTATCACCGCCGCGAGCAGAAGCTGCACGAGCCCCATAGCTACGTGGTTTCCCTCGAAAAAGGAGGGCAGCGGTGCGCCGAGCATCATGTGGCCCATCGAGACGTACATCAGCGGCGTCAGGAATATCAGCGACGCGATAAGACGCTTTTTCAGCGCGGGTGTCTCCCTGTCTGCGAGGGCGTCGTCTGCGGACGCTGACTTCTTCTCCCCTCCCTTTAGCGAGGCGCCGTAGCCCACCTTTTCGACCGCGGCGATTATCTCCTGCGGCGAGGCACTTCCCTCGACGCCCATCGAATTCGTGAGCAGGCTGACCGAGCACGAGGTCACGCCGCTGACGCCCGAGACCGCCTTCTCCACGCGGGCACTGCACGCTGCACAGCTCATGCCCGTAACGTTGTATTGTTCCATAGGAATTCTCCTTTGTTAGCTTTTGCAAATATTATATCACATTCGCCAAGAATTATCAAGTGCTACAATAGTATTACAATGGCTATGCTTAATGTGGGACGCTGTCTCACACCCTGCCAGCGGCTCTGCCAAGGGCTCTGCCCTTGGGACCCGTCGGGGTGACTCCCCACAGTGTGGGAGATGTCGCGAAGCGACAGAGGGGACGGGCTGTTCAACTGCCCCGAACCCCGCAGGGGAACGCAGTTCCCCTGACCCCGTATTCGCGCTGTCGCTCGCTTTGCTCGCTCACGTTGTGCAGAGGGCAAGTCTGTACCCACGATTGTTAGAATCGCGGAAAAAGACCAGTGCTTGAACGAAGTAAGCGAGTTTACGAGCGACCGCGCGAACCGCCCGCGGGGGCACCCCGCCCAGCCGTCGAAGGACGGCGAAGAAGAGTCAAAAATCGACAAAGGGAAGGGGGATAAGGGAGAGGGAAAAGAGAGTCCAGAGAGGAAAACCGTAGGGAAAAGGGGGAAGGGGAATGTCGATTTTTGTGCCAGTTTTCTTTTCCCCTTCCCCCCCTTGTTCCGAAGGTGTTCCTCTTTGGCGTTGCTCGCCGTAACGGAAAGATTTACGGCTACGTTGCGGGACGCCACCGCGCGGGGCGATGTGGGCATCGCCCCCTACGTTTTGTTGCGGGCTGTTTGGGACGTCAGGGACGCCGTCCACTACATTGTGTTCTGCTCTTGCTAATTACAAAAAAACGTGGTATAATAAAAATCTACACGTCACGACATTTTTCACGAAAGGAGGTCTCGGACTATGAATCCCCCCAAGAACCACCGCCCGAGCGAGCCGCCGACGCGTATCTTCGCCGAGCCCGACAAGGGTCTCACTGCTGAGCAGGTCAAGCTCCGCACCGATACGGGCTATGACAACACCCCCGCTAACCCGCCGTCAAAATCCGTCGGCGACATCATCGCGGACAACGTCTTCACCTACTTCAACCTCATTTTCGTTATCCTCGCGTGCCTGATAATCTACTCGAAAAACTACCGCGACCTCTCCTTCATGCCCATAATCATCGCCAACACCCTCATCGGTATCGTACAGGAGCTCCGCTCGAAGCGCGTACTGGACAAGCTCACCATGATGAACGCGCCCGTCACCGCGGTCATTCGCGACGGCAGGGAGCAGAGCGTGCCCTCGCATGATGTGGTGCTCGACGACATCGCCATTTTCCGCGCGGGCAATCAGATAAGCGCCGACGCCGTTATCATCGACGGCAGCGTCTCCGTGAACGAGGCTCTGCTGACGGGCGAGTCCGACGAGATAAGCAAGTCCGCGGGCGATACGCTGATGTCGGGAAGCTTCATAGTCTCGGGCTCGTGCAGGGCAAGACTCGAACGCGTGGGCGTGGACTCCTACATCTCGCAGCTTACCATGCAGGCGAAAAAATCGCGCAAGGGCGAGCAGTCCGAGATGATACGCTCGCTCAACCGCATTGTCAAGTTCGCGGGCATTATCATTATCCCGATAGGCTTCGCGCTCTTCTATCAGCAGCACTTCCTCGAGCACCGCGACGTCAGCAGCAGCATACAGGCTATGGTCGCGGCTGTCATCGGCATGATCCCCGAAGGACTCTTCCTCCTCGCGAGCACTACCCTCGCCATCAGCGCGATGAGGCTCGCTATGGGCAAGGTCCTCGTACACGATATGAAGTGCATCGAGACACTCGCGCGCGTGGACGTGCTCTGCGTGGACAAGACGGGCACTATCACCGAGGGCAATATGAGCGTGAACTCGGTCATTCCCATTGACGGGAAATACAGCGCGGACGAGCTCGACCCGCTCATCAGCGACTTCGCGGCGGCACAGTCCGCGGACAACTCAACAATGCTCGCGGTGAAGAACCGCTTCAATACGCCGACGGGTCAGCCGATAAAGTCGTTCACCGGCTTCTCGTCCGAGTTCAAGTACAGCAGCACCGTTCTCGGGGACGGCACCTACGTGCTCGGAGCTCCCGAATTCATTCTCGGCGAGAAGCTCGCGCTGTACCGCGAGACGGTCGACTCGAACAGCAGCAAGGGCTACCGCGTGCTCGTCTTCGGCAGCTACGACGGAGTCCCCGACGGCAAGGCTTTACAGGGCGATATCGAGCCGATATGCTTCCTGCTCCTGTCGAACCCCATACGCAAAAATGCGCCCGATACGTTCCGATTCTTCGCCGAGCAGGGCGTTGAGATAAAGGTCATCTCGGGCGACAACCCCATGACCGTCTCCGAGATAGCCAAGCAGGCGGGAATTGCCAATGCGGGCAGCTACATCGACGCAACTACGCTAAAAACAGAGGAAGCGATAAGGAGCTCCGTGACGCATTACACCGTCTTCGGCAGAGTCACGCCCGAGCAGAAGCGTATGTTCATACGCGCGCTCAAGGAGGCGGGACGCACCGTCGCGATGACGGGCGACGGCGTAAACGACGTGCTCGCGCTCAAGGACGCCGACTGCTCAGTGGCTATGGCTTCGGGCAGCGAGGCGGCGGCGCAGGCTTCACAGCTCGTACTGCTCGAGTCAGACTTCGCGAAAATGCCCGACGTCGTAATGGAGGGGCGCAAGGTCGTCAACAACCTCGAGCGCTCGGGCAGCCTCTTCCTCGTCAAGAACATCTTCTCGCTCATCATGTCCACGATGGCGATATTCCTCAGTATAACCTACCCGCTCAAGCCCGCGCAGATATCGCTAATCAGCGTGTTCACGATAGGACTGCCGGGTCTGTGCCTGTCGCAGATACCCAACCGTGAGCTCATCAAGGGCAAGTTCATGACGAATATCCTGCTGAAGGCGCTCCCCGCGGGTATCACTGACGCGATAATCGTCGCGGCAATGATATTCTTCGGCAACATCTTCAAGTCGCATCAGGAGGACATCTCCACCGCCTCGACCATACTCATGAGCGTGGTCGGACTGATGATACTCCTGCGTATCGCGAAGCCGATGAACGCCCTGAAATGGGCGATATGGGGAATGTGCGGAGTGCTGCTCGCGCTGAGTATGCTGTTCCTGAGCAAGTTCTTCGGTATCAGCGGAATGTCGGTGCAGTGCATACTCCTGTGCGTGAACTTCTCCATAATCGCCGAGCCTATGCTGCGGTATCTGACTATGCTTATCGACGGCATACGCAAGCTGTTCTCGCGGACTGAATCATAGCAAAAAGCGCAAGGGACACTCCCTGCGCTTTTTCTTTACACAAAATCATTTTGTGGGACGCCGAGGGCGGCGTCCCCTGCAAACGTCTGCCGTAAAAATATCGGTGCAATGCGGGCGGATAATATCCGTCCCTACACATTCAATTCCGAATTCACACCGTGACTCCCTTTGAAATGCGGATATGACCGTCCTCGGCGGAGACATTGACGGCGTCGCCGCTCTTGATTCGGGAGGCTATCATCAGCTTTGCAAGCTCGTTCTCTATCATGTCCGTGACGCGGCGCTTTATCGGGCGTGCGCCGTAGCGGTCGGTCTCCTTGGCGGAGGCTATCGCCTGCACGACCTCGTCCGTGTAGCTGAGCTCGATACCGAGCGCCCTCGCACGGCGGCAGAGGTCGTCTATCGCCTTGCGGCTTATCTTCAGCAGGTCGTCGCGCTCGAGGCAGCGGAAGACGATTATCTCGTCGATACGCCCCGTGAACTCGGGGGTGAAGTGCTCGCGCACCGCCGCGAGGACGCGCTCCTCGTCCGCGGCGGACTGCTCCGTCCCGAAGCCGAGGGAAGCCCTCCCCGCAAGCTGCTCCGCGCCGACGTTGGAGGTCATGATTATCATGCAGTTGCGGAAGCTCACCTTGCGCAGCGCCGAGTCCGTGAGCATACCGTAGTCCATTATCTGAAGCATGATGTTGAGCACCTCGGGGTCGGCTTTCTCTATCTCGTCGAAGAGAATGAGGGAGTACGGGTCGCGCCTCACCTTGTCGCAGAGGGAGGTGTTCTTGTCGTCGTAGCCCGCGTACCCGGGAGGAGCTCCTATCAGCTTCGAGACCGAGTGCTTCTCCATGTACTCGGACATATCCACGCGAATGAGCTTCTTCTCGGAGCCGTAGAGGTTCTCGGCGAGGGCGCGGGCGAGCTCGGTCTTGCCGACTCCCGACGGTCCCGCGAAGAGAAAGGTGGCGGAGGGTCTGCCGCTCTCGCGCAGTCCCGACTTGGCACGGCAGACGGCGCTCGTGACCTTGTTGACGGCGTAGCTGTGACCGATGACGCGCTCCGAGAGCTCCTTCTTGAGGAAGGTGAGCTTCACCGCGTCCTCGACTGTGACGCGGCTGAGCGGTATGCCCGTCTTGCCCGAGATGACGGACATGATGTCCTCGACGGTGAGGACGGGCTTTTCGCCGTTGCCGATGATGTGCCCGAGCCTGCGCATATCCACGTTCTTCCCGCGCAGCTCGATGAAGCGCGAGTCCTTCTTCCGCGCGCCCGTGTCGCGGCGTATCTTCGCGCAGGCGCACGCCTCGTCGATGACGTCTATCGCCTTGTCGGGCAGGAAGCGGTCGGAGATGTAGCGCGTTGCCATATTCACGGCGACGTCTATCATTTCGTCGGGTATCTCCACGTCGTGGAAGCTCTCATAGCGGCTTTTCAGCCCGCGTATCATCTCGATACAGCTCTCGGAGTCGGGCTCGCTGACCTGTATCGGCTGGAAGCGGCGCTCGAGCGCGGAGTCCTTCTCTATCGTGCGGCTGAACTCCTCGACCGTGGTCGCGCCGATTATTTGCAGCTCACCGCGCGAGAGCTGCGGCTTCATGATGTTCGCCGCGTCGATGGCTCCCTCGGCGGCTCCCGCACCGACTATCATGTGTATCTCGTCGATGAAGAGTATGATGTTGCCCGCGTTGACGGCTTCGTCGATACACGCCTTGATGCGCTCTTCGAAGTCGCCGCGGTACTTCGCTCCCGAGAGCAGCGACGCGAGGTCGAGCGAGAAGATGAACTTGTTCTTGAGCGAGTCGGGCACGAGATTGCGCACGAAGAGCTCTGCCACGCCCTCGACTATCGCGGTCTTGCCGACTCCCGCCTCGCCGATTAGGCAGGGGTTGTTCTTGCTGCGGCGCGAGAGCACCTGCAATACGCGCTCGACCTCCGTTATCCTGCCGATGAGGGGGTCGTTCTTCTTGACGAGGGCGATGTCGGTGAGGTTGCGCCCGTAGCGGAAGAGGTTCGGCAGATGCGAGAGCTTGGGCTTTATCGCCTCGTAAAGCTCTCCCCTCACCTCCGACGAGCCTATCATCTCGAGCTCGCTGCATATCCCAGTCATACTGCCGCCCGCCTTCTTTATCACGGTGCAGGCGCTGCACGACGACTCCTTTATTATAGAGGCGAGGATATGCTCGGGAGCCGCCTGCTTCTTTTTGTCGCTCTGTGCGATGGCGCAGGAGTTGTCGAGTATGCGCCGTGTGGCGGTCGTGAAGTAGCGGTGGCTGAGTATGGAGGGCGTACCGAGTCCCACGAGCTCGACGATTACGCGGCGGAGGTCGTCGTATGCCACGCCGTTGTCGATGAGTATCTCGGCGGCGGCGGATGTGCCGTCGCGGGTCATGGCGAGCAGGATATGCTCGCTACCGACGTAGGTGTGTCCCATCTCGGAAGCGGTCTCGATAGCCCCCTCGATAATCTCGGAAGCCTTCTTTGTGAATCTGTCTGTATTTATCATTGCTTCTCCTCCTTTGTTCTGCACACATATGCACTATATATTATGCCACCGTATAAGCGCGATAACGGTCGAAATAATCGACGCGCGAAAATTTTGTAACACAAATCCCGCTGCGGCATACTATGTACTATGAAACGCAAACGAAGCGCTTCAAATAAATCTACTCAAAGGAGAATAATATTATGTGTAATTCATGCTTCGGAGACAACAGCTGTATGTGGATAATCCTCCTCATCCTCATCTTCATCCTCCTCTTCTCAAACTGCGGATGCGGCTGCAACGACTGCGGCAATAACAACAATAACTGCGGCTGCGGCTGCTGATATTACATCTGCAACGATATTCCCCTTGACCTCGCGTCAAGGGGAATATTTTTTAGCACCTGTTGCATTTTCGGAAACGATGTGCTACAATATAATTTGTACGATATTTAATGAAACGGGGATAAATAATGGATAATTTTGCGGAACATCTCGTAAAAAAGGAACTCACAGGCGGCGACAAAGCCAAGAGAATGATAATTCTCATCGGCGGCATCGTCATGACGGTGCTGCTCGCGGGCTTTGCGATACTCATGCTCGGACAGGGTCTGCTCCCCTTCGTGGGACTCGTCCTCGCGGCGGTGACGGGCTACGGCACGTACTACATCGTCACGAATATGTACGTGGAGTACGAGTACACCTTCACCAACGGCGAGCTTGAAGTGGACAAGATCATCGCCAAGAAGAAGCGCAGGTCCATGCTCGAGGTGAGCGTGGGAAAGTTCAGGGACTTCGGCAGGTACGACGACAGCGCTCCCGAGGAGACGGACGATATGACGGTGGTGTTCGCCACAAGCAATATCGCCTCCGAGGAGTGGTACGCCGACTTCGACCACGAGGCTTACGGAGACACCCGCCTCGTATTCTGTCCCGACGAGAATATGCTCGAAAATATGCGTAAAAATCTCCCCCGTGCACTCCGCGCGAAGCTGGAGGAGTCGGAGGAATAAAAGGAGTGGATAGTCATGCTGGCAGTAACACCAAGGCAGGTATCGGTCATCGAGGAAAAGTCAGAAAAGCTCGGAGTGACAAAAAGAGAGCTTATGCTCAACGCGGGAGCTAAGCTTGCCGAGCTCATAATGCAGTGCAGTTCACGTGAAAACAGCGCTCCGCCCGAGGAGACGAACGTGGTCTTCCTCGCGGGAAGCGGCAACAACGGCGGCGACTGCTATGTAGCGGCGGAGAAGCTCATATACAAGGGCTACAACGTCACGGTCGTGAACCTCGTGAAGGCTCCCAAGACGGAGCTCGCACAGGAGATGTTCGCGAAGCTCCCCGACAAGGTGAAGAAGGTCACGGGCTACCGCAGCGACAACATCGAAGCGGCTATCGAGGCAGCGGAGCTCGACTACATGACGATACAGGACAAGGACGTGTCGTCGCTGAAGAAAAAGAAGGAGCTATCGCCTATGGAGCGGCTGCTCCTGCACGAGAAGCAGCGCATGACCGACGTCAGGGAGGCGATAGTCTCCGCGGACATTCTCGTTGACGGCGTCTTCGGTACGGGCTACCGCGGCGAGCTCGAGAACGACATCAAGGCAATATTCGCCATAGGTACGGGCGCGTACAGGATAGCGCTCGATATCCCGAGCGGCGGCGACTCAGTAAAGGGCACGGTCTCGCAGGGCACGTTCAAGGCGGACGAGACGCTCTGCCTCGGCTTCGTCAAGTTCGGTATGTCACAGTACCCGCTGCGCAAATACTGCGGCAAGCTCACCATCGCCGACATCGGCATTCCACATCAGGCGTGCGACGTCAGCGGCGAGGGGCGCGGTTACATACGCCTCGACAGGAACAGCCTCGCGGGCTTCCCGCCGAAGCGCGAGAAGGACGCTCACAAGGGCAGCTTCGGCAGCGTGCTCGTCATCGCGGGCAGCTCCGCTATGAGAGGTGCGGCGGCTTTCGCGGTACAGGGAGCTCTGCGCACGGGCGCGGGTCTCGTCCGCCTTATGTCGGTCGAGAAGTGCATAGATACGGTATCGGTGCTCGCTCCCGAGGCGACCTACATAGAGGCTGAGTGCGACGACTACGGCTATATGCTCTTCGACAGCAGCAGGGACGCTATCCTCGAGGCGATGAAGAAGGCGAAGGCGGTAGTGATCGGCTGCGGCATGGGCGTGACAAACGACACCAAG
>JAUMVH010000080.1:1020-11350 GCA_030530245.1 Ruminococcus sp. | reverse complement strand
TTGGGGTAGACCTCATAGAGCAGGGGATTGAGGTTGGCGGGGTCGGACATATAGATATCCTCGCCGTCGACTCCGCGTATGTACACCCAGTGCCAGCCGCCGTATGCGGTATTGACGCGCGCGATGAGGTACCAGCCGTTCGACAGCAGGCTCTGCACCTCCGCGGCGACCTTAGCCTTGTCAACGACCTCCTTCGTGACCTCCTCGCCCTCTTCGTTGGTCTCCGTTACCGTGAGCTTGCTCTCGACGCTCTTGAGGTTGGTGTCATATCCCCATTTTACGCTCGGGACGAGCTTCTGTATGTCGAGCCAGCTCTTTATCGCGCCGCCCTCCGAGAAGCCGCCGACGCTCGTATAGCCGTTCGCGAGTACGCCGGGGTTGAAGTCCTCGGCTTTTTCTATGCCCAGATTCTTCATTGCGGCTTCGTCGAGCGAGCCCGAGTCCACCACCATTATCGCCAGCGACGTGACGAGACAGCCCGAGCTCCTGATGGTAGAGCTGCCCATCGGAGTGGTGCTCCAGCGCTCGTCCATCTGGCTCCATGTGAGGTATTCCTCCTGCTTGTAGGCAGCCTGCGGCGTCGGGAGCGCCGCTGTCATCGCGCATACAGCCGTGACGACGGCTGCCGCTGTGCCGAGAAGTCGTTTAACTAAGTTTCCATGCATTTTCAATTACCTCCTTGCGGGGCTTTTTTGAGCTTGCGTTTCTTCTTTTTGCTTTCCCTGAGAGCCTCGTATGCGGCGAGGTAGTCCGCCATAGCCTTGTCCCTGTCGGCTTCGGTCATGGGGATACCGCCGTATGCGGACTTGCTGAACAGCTCCCTTGCAGCCGATATATCCGCGCCCGATGCCGCCGCTATGAGCTCGGACGCCTCGCCCGCGGTGTTGGTCGCGGGTATTCCGTAGAGCCTGCACAGTCGGTGCATTACCGCCGCGACTGCCTTATCGGGTTCGCGCCTCCTGTTTACGAGCAGGAAGAGCTTATGTGTGAGGTACGGCATAATTACGAGCAGCAGCAGAGCTATCAGCGCGATGACGAGCATAACAAGTCCCGCCTTTGAGAGAAGCTCTGTGGTCGAGGTCTTCTCCTTCGTCTTCTGCCCGAGGTTCATGAGGTTTGCCATCGTGGGCTCGAAGGTCATCCAGCCGTAGCCCTTGATATAGAGCTCGGGGAAGGCGTGACCGTCGTTTGCCGACACACTGTAGTAGCCCTTCTCGTCTTCTATCTCCTGCTGCATGAGGTAGCCCTCACAGTAGCGGGCGGGTATGCCTGCGGCACGTGCGAGCATCGTCATAGCCGTTGCGTACTCGACGCAAACGCCTGTTTTGGTGCGGAAGAGGAAGTCATCGACGTTCTCTCCCTGAGCCTTCTGATATTCAAGGTCGTAGACGTAGCCGTTCGTCACGAAGTACCACTCTATTTCCTTTGCCTTGTCGTATTCGGTCTCGCAGCCTTCGGTTATCTTCTGAGCGAGGTCGTATATTTTCTTATCGTTGCCGTAGTCGAGCAGGAGCTCGGTATAGTCGTCATAGAAGGCGTCGTTCACGTTGAGGACATCGCGGTAGTGAGCGGTCTCCTCGTCGGGACGCCACGTATCGTCGAGTATCGCGTACGCGTCGCTGAGCATACCGCTGTAGTCCCCGACATCGGCGAGCACCTGCACGAGAGCCTTGTTTTCGGCGTCTGAGAGCACGCCCGAGGGGATATACTCAAAGGTGAACGAGTCGTTCATATAGTACCGCTGGTCGACCGTGAACACGGCAGCGGCGCGGCTCAGAGCGAGCTGGTTCCTGAAATTCGTCTCCTTCAGGCTCGATGCGCCCTGCGGCACGGGAACGGTCTCGCCGCCGTAGTTGAGCCACGAGGTTATCACAGCTTCCTTTGTATCGGGGTAGCTGAGCTTCCTGCCCGCGTACTCCTCGAGCCCGTACTTTTTCGCGAAATCGCTGTCTCTCGCGGCAGTGAACAGGACTGCGTCCGCCACCTCGCGGTTGAAGTCGATACTGAATGAAGGGTCGGGGTAGGTGCGGTAGTAGGTGTCGATATCGCTCGCAGACCAGCTGTCCTTGTCAAAGTCGTAGGTGCTGAACGTCGCTGTCTTGAGCCTCATCGGCTCGTCAGCCTTGACGGTGTAGTGTATCACGTTGCTCTGTCTTGTGCGGAACTGCTCACCTGTGGACGTATCACGGAATACATCGAGCATCTGATTGAGACGGTCGGTGAGCGCTTCGGCGTTGATGAGCGCTTCGAGCACGGTACGGTCTTCCTGAACGACGGGCTTCGGGAACAGAGTCGAGAACAGCGCGAACAGCACGGTGAACACCGCCACCGACTTCCACGCCTCGCCCTTGTTGACGAAGACCTCCTTTTCGGATTCGTGGAGCTGTCTGAACATCACCATCATCAGCACATATCCCACCGCGAGGGCGATGATGTAGCCGATGGGCATTTTCTCGTATTCCTTGCCGTATATGGTAAAGGGGATTATGAATATGAGGAAATTCATGAATATCCTGTACCTTACCCGCGTGAAGTAGTACACGACGGAGAGCATGAAGAACAGGAAGAGTATGAATATCGCCAGCGTGTACCACTTGTTGTATCGCACCGAGTCCTGCGGCGTAAAGAACCACAGGCTCCACGAAATGGGGTAGTCACGCAAGCCTATCTCCATACATTCAAAGGCTGTCCGAAAGCCCGCGATATACAGTACCACGCAGGCGAAGAAGCCTATTATGTGGTGCTTGTAGACGAAGTCGAATATGCGGAACACCGCCCACCCCGCGAGGTAGGTGGCGATACCGTAAGCGAGCGCGAGGCTGCTTCGGTAGTGGTACATTATCGACATCATCAGCAGCACCGTATATAGCAGTACGGGGTCAGCGAGCGTCCTCAGCAGGAACGCTCCGAGACCGCGCTTGTTATTTGCAGTATCAGTCATATTTTATACCAGCTTAAAGTTATTGTCGCCGTCGAGGTACCACATCGGGAACTCGGTGAGGTTACGGCTTGTCGGTGATACGCCGATGAGGCTGACGTTGTCGTCGTCCTTGACGGCATCTGCGATAGAGTCTATCTCGGCGCCGCAGTCGGTGGACGCGATAACGCACGCGCAGACCGAGCCCGCGTACAGCTTCAGGTCTATACGCCTGTCGGGGACGACCTTGACGGCGAGTATCTTCAGCAGCAGCTGTTCGGGATATTCGGGGTTGTCGACGCTCTCGGCGATGACCTCATCGCCCGCGCCGCGGTAGATGAGCGTAGAGGCGATGCCCTGCCTGACAAGCAGCGACAGCAGACCGAATACCGAGCGTATTATCTGCTCCTCGTCGAGGATAGCCTCCTGCGGGAGAGCCGAGCCGCTCCTGAAAAGGTCGAGCACTATCATCGGCTGCACGGAGGCGACTGCCTCGTCGAGCCTTACCATGAGCTTGTTCTTCTTCGAGGATAGCTTCCAGTTCACGCGCTTGAGCGGGTCGCCGTGCACGTATTCGCGGTGCTCGTAGCCGGGGGAGGTGTTTGCGGAGTACAGCAGCGCCGTGTCGTTTTCCTCCTCCTCGTCGCTCGTGAGAACGACGTCCGCAATGCTGCGGAAGAGCTGCGAGGAAGCCTTTATCTGCGGTATCTCGGGGATAACGCCGACGCTTATCGGGGCGGGGAGCTCCTGCGTGAGCGCGAAGCGTATGAATCCGAGGAAGCCGCACGAATACACGGTATCGAGCGCTATCTCACCGTTTCCGCCCGTTACGGCGTCGACGGTGTAGGTGAAGGTCTTCTTGTCGTCACGGACGAGCGATATGCGGTAGACCTTGTCCTGCTGCGCAAATACCTCGCTCGCGCGGGGAGTTATCTCGACTATGCCGAGCGGGAAGCGCCCCGTTTTCTCGACGGTAACGCTCACTGTGAGCTTGCTGCCCTTCTGCACGTAGCCGTCGCAGTTCATGCTCACCTTTATGCGCTTTCTCGCGTAAGCTGCGAAAAACAGCGATATCAGCGGCGCGAACAGCGTGAACGCGATGAGTATCACGCCCATTTCGCCGTCCATATAGAAGGTGAAGATGTACAGCAGGAACGCCACCGTGAGTATGGCTAAGATGGTCTTGAACGTCTCACCGAAGGTCGGACCGAACAGCAGTACCTTTCGTTGTTTCTTCTTATCCATAGCTTTACATTGCGGGAACGGGAGCGTTCTCGACGATATGCTTTATGTAGTTCTCGCCCGTGCCGAACTCGCTCTTGCCCTGCGGCGAGAGGATTATGCGGTGCGCGAGCACGGATACTGCGGCTGTCTTTACGTCGTCGGGAGTCACGTACTCTCTCTCGTATATGTAAGCGAACGCCTTTGCCGCCTTGTAGAGCGCGATACTTCCGCGCGGGCTGATGCCGAGGGTAGCGTTTCTGTCGTCGCGGGTAGAGCCTACGAGGTCGACGATGTAGCGCTTGACCTGCTCGGTCACGCGGACATTGCGCACCTCCTCCTGCATGGCGATGATGTCATCGACGTGCATGGCGGGCTCGGTGATGTTGAGGATAGGGTTGTGGTACTCGGTGCGGTCGAGTATCTTCATCTCCTCCTCGGGTACGGGGTAGCCCATGGAGAGCTTCATGAAGAAGCGGTCCATCTGCGCCTCGGGGAGGTGGAAGGTGCCGTAGGTCTCGACGGGGTTCTGCGTAGCCATTACGAGGAATGGCTGCGGGAGCTTGTGGGTCTCGCCGTCGAGGGATATCTGCCTCTCCTCCATAGCCTCGAGGAGTGCGGACTGCACCTTCGGCGAGGCACGGTTTATCTCGTCCGCGAGCAGGAAGTTGCACATTACGGCGCCGTCGCGGTAGATGAACTCGCCCGATTTGCCGTCGAGCATGGTAAAGCCCGCGATATCGGAGGGCATTACGTCGGGGGTGAGCTGTATACGGTTGAATTTGCCGCCGATGGAGCGCGAGAGCGCGGTTATCATCTGCGTCTTGCCCACGCCGGGGACGTCCTCGAGGAGCACGTGTCCCTCGCACAGGAGCGCGGCGATGAGCCTTATAACGGTATCGTCCTTGCCGACGATGACCTTTCCGATGGAGTCCGCAAGAGTTTGTATTTTGCTGTTCATAGTTTTCCTCACATTTCATGATTACTGCATACTGTCACAGTATACCTTTATAATTATAACATATTTAAGCTTCTCCCGCAAGTGTTGTATATATAGATTATCACCGTGGATTTTTGTGAAACCATACAAAATTTCACTTCGTAAATTGTTGAAAACGGTAATTCTGCCGCCGAAGTCCTCCCGCACGCCGCGCGAACTCCGCGGACTCGGAAAAAATGCAGATTTTTCCGAAAAAACTCTTGACAAGCCCGCGGCGTTGTGATAAAATATTATTGCCGCTTGTAAACAGGCTTTTCAAGTCATGTCTATGCGCCTGTGACAGCGAGTTTTATGAAAAGGCAGGTGCCATGAATGTACGCAGTTATTGAAACCGGCGGAAAGCAGTATCAGGTAAACGAGGGAGATACTATCTTCATCGAGAAGCTCGCAGTTGAGGCTGACGAGACAGTTACTTTTGATAAGGTCGTTGCTCTCGGCGCTGATGACGGCATCAAGGTAGGTACTCCCTACGTTGACGGCGCAACAGTTGAAGCTAAGGTAATTAAGAACGGCAAGGCTAAGAAGATCACTGTTTTCACTTACAAGCCCAAGAAGGGTGAGAAGAAGAAGCAGGGTCACAGACAGCCCTACACTCAGGTGAAGATCGAAGCTATCAAGGCTTGATCTCGCTTTAACGGAACAGAGAAATGATCCGTGCAGAGTTCCTTCAGTCGGAAGGAAGATACAAGGGATTCAGGGTCAAGGGCCACGCAGGATATGCCGACAGGGGACAGGATATAGTCTGTGCTGCGGTATCCTCGGCGGTGATGCTCACGGCTAACATCATAACGGACGGCTTCATGAGGGACGCCGACGTCTTCGCCGATGACGACGCAGTTTCGTGCGTTGCGGCGGCGGCGGACGAGGTCACCGAGGCGGTCATCGGTATGCTGAAGGCTCAGCTCGAGATGCTCCTTGAGGAATTCCCGAATACAATCACTATCACTATTTCGGAGGTGTAACCATGTTAAAGATCAGTATGCAGTTCTTCGCTCATAAGAAGGGCGTTGGTTCTACAAAGAACGGTCGTGATTCCGAGGCAAAGAGACTCGGCGTCAAGAGAGCTGACGGTCAGTTCGTTAAGGCCGGCAACATCCTTGTTCGTCAGAGAGGTACACACATTCACCCCGGTGAGGGCGTAGGTATCGGTTCTGATGATACATTATTCGCTACTGTAAGCGGAAGAGTAAAGTTCGAGCGTTACGGTCGTGACCGTAAGAAGGTTTCTGTTTACACAGAGCAGTAAATCAATTTATTGCGTCATAAATCCCGAGCGTTTGCTTGGGATTTTCTTTTAGAGGCTGTTTGATATACGGCAGGAGGTCGGAAAATGTTCGTTGATCAGGCGAAGATAAAGATAAAGGCGGGCGACGGCGGCGACGGTGCCGTCTCCTTCCACAGGGAAAAATACGTGGCGGCAGGCGGTCCCGACGGCGGTGACGGCGGCAGAGGCGGAGACGTTATCTTTCAGGTCGACGACAATTTCTCGACGCTGATAGATTTCAGATACAAGCGCAAGTATGTCGCTGAGAGAGGCGAGAACGGCTCGGGCAGGAACTGCACGGGCAAGAGCGCTCCGCCGCTCATCGTCAAGGTGCCGAGGGGCACGCTCGTCAGGGACGCCAATACAGGCAGGATAATGGCGGATATGTCCACGGACGAGCCGAAGGTGCTCGCACGCGGCGGCAACGGCGGCAAGGGCAATGTCCACTTCGCCACCTCCACCCGCCAGATCCCCAAGTTCGCAAAGCCGGGCTATCCCGGCGAGGAGTTCGAGGTCACGCTCGAGCTCAAGCTCCTTGCGGACGTTGGACTCGTAGGCTTCCCGAACGTGGGCAAGTCCACGCTCATATCGGTAGTCAGTGCGGCTAAGCCGAAGATAGCGAACTACCACTTCACCACCCTTACGCCCGTCCTCGGAGTCGTAAAGGGCGAGGACGAGAAGTCCTTCGTTATGGCTGATATCCCCGGACTTATCGAGGGCGCAGGCGACGGCGTGGGGCTCGGTCACGAGTTCCTCCGCCATGTCGAGAGGTGCCGCCTCATCGTCCATGTCGTGGACGTCTCGGGCATCGAGGGACGCGACCCCAAGGAGGACTTCGACATCATCAACGCAGAGCTCGCGAAGTTCAACGAGGAGCTCGCCGAGCGCCCGCAGATAGTCGCCGCCAACAAGTGCGATATGGCGACAGAGGAGCAGATAGCCGATTTCCGCGCGTTCATCGAGGAGAAGGGCATACCGTTCTTCTGCATCTCCGCCGCGACCACTCAGGGCACGAGGGAGCTCATCAAGAAGGTGTCGGAGGTGCTCGACACGCTCCCGCCCATCAAGGAGTACGAGGCTGAGCCTATCCCGCAGGCAGAGCTCGACGAGATGCTCGGCGTGGACAAGAAGTTCGAGATAACGGTCGAGGACGGCGTCTACTTCGTCGACGCGCCGTGGATACAGCCCGTTATGCGTACCGTCGACCCCGACGACTGGTCGTCGCTCCAGTATTTCCAGCGCGTGCTCATCAACAGCGGCATTATCGCCAAGCTCGAGGAGATGGGCGCCAAGGAGGGCGACACCGTGAGCCTCGAGGGATTCGAGTTTGACTTTGTTGAGTAATATGGAAAGAGAATATTTGACCGAGCGCGAGGCGAATACGTACAGTCCGCTGAGCCTTGCGTTCCTCGGAGACAGCGTCTACGACACGCTCGTGAGGGAGTACCTGCTGAGGATAGCGAATATGCCCGTGGCGAAGCTCCACTCCGCGAAGGTTAAGCTCGTGTGCGCGGAGTTCCAGTCGGAGGCTTACGGCAGACTCGAGGAGCTCCTCGACGAGAGGGAGCTCGCAGTCCTCAAGCGAGGCAGGAATGCGACGGGTAATACCGTCCCCAAGCACGCGGACGCGGTCGAGTACAGACGCGCAACAGCTGTGGAGAGCCTGTTCGGCTACCTCTTCCTCATCGGCAGGCAGGAGCGTATCTATGAGCTGTTTGACAGCATAATCGCGGGCGCGGACGTGTCCGCCGAGATATGACAAAACGGAGGTAAGGGTCATGAGCTTTATCAAGGGTTTAATGTCAGTGCTGAAGGGCTTCAAGCTCGGAGGCGTTATCCTCGGAGTTGTGGGAGGCTTCGTTTTCGGCTTCATTGCAGGAGCGGGAATAGTCGCGATACTCGATTACCGCGATGAGAAAATTGCACGCTTATACAAGCTTCGTCGCGATACCGACGAGAACTATATCTATTCAGAGTAAAGGAGAAAAAGGCTATGTCAGGTCATTCAAAATGGAACAATATCAAGCGCAAGAAGGAAGCGACAGATGCCGCTAAGGGCAAGATATTCACTAAGATAGGCAGAGAGATAACAGTCGTTGTACGCGAGGGCGGTCCCGACCCCGCCAACAACGCCAAGCTCCGCGACCTTATCGCCAAGGCTAAGGCTAACAACGTCCCCAACGACAACATCGACCGCGTTATCAAGAAGGCTGCGGGCGGCGAGGACAAGAACAACTACGAGAACCTCACCTACGAGGGATACGGTCCCAACGGCGTAGCTGTCATCGTTGAGTGCCTCACCGACAACAAGAACCGTACCGCGGGCGATATCCGCCACTACTTCGACAAGTTCGGCGGCAACCTCGGTACTACGGGCTGCGTTTCGTTCATGTTCACCGAGAAGGGTATCGTTATCCTCGAGAACACGGGTCTCGACGAGGACGCCGTGATGGAGGACGTATTCGAGTGCGGCGGCGACGATTTCGACATCTCCGAGGAGAGCGTTGAGATAGAGTGCGCTCCCGAGAACGTATCGGCTGTCAGGGAGGCTCTTACCGCGAAGGGCTACAACGTGCTCTCGGCAGAGGCTGAGATGGTGCCCGCGACCTATACCACGCTCACGGACGAGGACCACATCAAGAAGATGAACCTCCTGCTCGAGCACCTCGAGGACAACGACGACGTTCAGAACGTTTACCACAACTGGGAAATGCCCGAAGAGGAATAATAATCGTACGATAAACGGGCTGTCGGGGACGCCAGCCCCTACACAGTGCTTCCTTTGGCGGCTTGTAGGGGACGGCGTCCCCGACGTCCCTACACAATCAGTATAACGGCGGGCGCTCGGAAAGCGCCCCTACACAAATTGCCTTGTAGGGGCGAGTTCCGCTCGCCCGAAAAGCGTTTCAGGAGGAAGTATGTCAGTTGAGATAAAAAAGGTAAAGTACCTTCCCGAGCTTCGCAGGGTCGCGGAGCTCGCCGACGCGATATGGCACGAGTGCTTCGTCGGCATGATCAGCGCGGGACAGATAGACTATATGGTGGAGAAGTTCCAGTCGCTCGAGGCGATGACAAAGCAGGTCGAGGAGCAGGGCTACACCTACCTCGCCGTATACGACGGGGACGACCTGTGCGGATATATCGCCGTCAAGCCCGAGCAGGACGACCGCTTCTTCCTCAGCAAGCTCTACCTCCGCAGTGATAAGCGCGGACAGGGGATAGCTTCGGCTATGCTCGCGCGCGTGTTCAGCGAGGCGCGGGACGCGGGCAAGAGCTCCGTCTACCTCACTGTCAACAAGCACAACGACCACGCGATAGCCGTCTACAAGAAGACGGGATTCGTCATCACGGACGAGGTCGTGACCGACATTGGCGGCGGCTACGTCATGGACGACTACATCTTCACGTATACGCTTTAAGTTATACCGTGCAAACCGGAATTGATTGACTTTGCGGCGAATACACTGTATAATAGGTGTTGTGATATGAGGGAGTAGTTAGCGCGGAAACGCGTGACAAGCCGACACACTGACTTTTTGCAAGTCCGGTTTTGTCTTAAATAATGAGACTCATGTACGGCTTTTTTGCTGTACCTGAGTTTGTGATTCGGGTACGCGAGTGCCCGATTTTTATTTGTGAGGTAAAATGTATGAGCTGGACCGAATTGATACTTCTTTCGCTGGGACTTGCCATGGACGCCTTCTCCGTCTCGGTCTGTAAGGGACTGAGCATGAAGAAGATAGACTATAAGGGCGCGTTCCTGACGGCACTGTTTTTCGGCGTATTTCAGGCTGCAATGCCGCTTATCGGCTACTTCCTCGGAAGCCGCTTCGAGGCGTTCATCAGCCGCTACAGCCATTGGGTGGCGTTCATACTGCTCGGCTTCATCGGCGGAAAGATGATAGTGGAGGTGCTCCGCAGCCGCGGC
>JAUMVH010000080.1:0-1010 GCA_030530245.1 Ruminococcus sp. | reverse complement strand
AGGAGGAGGCTCAGGCGGAGTACAAGCTCAACATCGGCGAGCTGTTCGTACTTGCTATTGCTACGAGCATTGACGCGCTCGCGGTAGGAGTCGTGTTTGCGGCGCAGAAGACTCCCGTCGTCAGCTCGGTCATCGTCATCGGCGTCATCACCTTCGTGACGAGCCTCATCGGCGTCGGCATAGGCAACCGCTTCGGCAGCAAATACGAGAAAAAGGCGGAGCTCGCGGGCGGAATCGTCCTCGTGCTTATCGGTACGAAGCTCCTGCTCGACGGGCTGGGTATACTCTGACAGGTACCCTAAGCAGGAAAAGCGACACCCTTTAGACCGAGCGGTGATGAGCCGCTCGGTCTTTCTTTCGGATAGCCTCCTGTCACAAAGCGGACTTCAATATCGTTATATTGTATAGCTGCAAAACAGGAGGCTTTACTATGAAAAAAACATCAGCAATTCTGCTCGCGGGAGCTCTGCTGCTCACGGGCTGCGGCTCGAAGGGCGTATCGCAGTCCTCGTCCGAGAGCGCGGGCACGTCCGAGGTCACCGCCCCGACTGAGCGCAATGACGACGTTGTCATCACTCTCGGCGCGGCAAGCTGGGGCGGACTGTACGAAATGGGCGAGTTCATCGACAGGTTCAACGCCGAGGACAACGGCGTGCGCGTGGAGGTGAGGAACTTCACGGAGCTTGAGGAGTTCAGGGACTTCGGTTACGACGAGCACGGAGTATTTCAGGGCTACAGCGATGAAGAGAGCAAGCAGATGGATTTCTTTATCGCACAGGAGCTCATTAACAAGGACACGATAGACATAGTCGTACCGTTCACATTCTGCGACAACGCGAAGTACGAGATATTCAAGCGCAAGGGCGGCTTCGTCGACCTGTACAGGTTTATGGAGAACGACCCCGAGGTCAGCCGCGATACCCTCAATACCCACATTCTCGGCCTCTGCGAGTACGACGGCAAGCTCTACTCCATACCGACCTATTATATGGTGAATACGATGATAGGCG
>JAUMVH010000079.1 GCA_030530245.1 Ruminococcus sp. | reverse complement strand
CGCCCATACCGCCGAAGCCGTCGGCTCCGCCGTAGTTGGGGTCGACGCCCGCGTGACCGAACTGGTCGTACTTAGCGCGCTTCTCGGGGTCTGAGAGGACCTCGTTCGCCTCGTTTATCTCCTGAAACTTCTCGACGTATGAGGGGTCATCGGGGTGGAGGTCGGGGTGATTCTCCCTTGCCTTCTTACGGAAGGCTTTTTTTATCTCCTCCTCGGTAGCGCCCTTCTCGACGCCGAGGACTTCGTAATAATCTCTTTTATCAGCCATATTCTATTCTCCGTTCATGTTAATTCGTAATCCGTAATGCGTAATGCGTAATTAAGGGCTATCACGGATTACGAATCAATCATTACGTATCAATGTACAAATACACCTTTAGGGCAGGCGGGTGTCCCCGCAGCCGATTTCGCGGCTCAGCAACTACAAAAACGCCACTTTCTCGCCGCGTCCGCAAATACACCTTTAGGGCGAAGTTTTCTCCGCCCTAAAAAGCTTTATTCAACCGTTCAGCTGGTCTTCAACGACCTGCTCGCCATGCGAGCGTCCGCCGTCATAATCACCCAAGTTGTCGTTAGCGAGTCCGCCGAACCACTTCAACCCGAGCCAGACAGCTATGACGAGTGCCGCTATTATCAGCGCGTACTTTATAATATCCTTAGTCCGTCGGCTCATGGCAGATTATACCTCTGTGAAGTCAGCGTCAACTACGCCGTCGTCATTGGAGCTTGTATCAGCCTCGCCGCCCATATTCGCGAACTGCGAGGGGTCGATACCGCCGCCGTTGGGGTTAGCCTGCTGGTATATCTTTGCGGAGAGGTCGTAGAACGCCTTCTGGAGGTCGTCCTTGAGCGACTTTATCTCGTCGTTGTTGTCAGCAGCGATAGCCGAGCGGAGTGCCGAAGCCTTAGCCTCGATGTTTGCCTTCTCGTCAGCGGATACCTTGTCGCCGAAGTCAGCAAGAGCCTTCTCGCACTGGAATACGAGGTTCTCAGCCTCATTCTTGGTATCTACCTGCTCGCGGCGCTTCTTGTCCTCAGCGGCGTACTGCTCAGCCTCCTTGACAGCCTTGTCGATGTCGTCCTTGGACATATTGGTCGAAGAAGTGATAGTGATGTTCTGCTCCTTGCCTGTGCCGAGGTCCTTAGCAGAAACGTGAACGATACCGTTCTGGTCGATATCGAATGTTACCTCTATCTGAGGGATCCCTCTCGGAGCGGGAGCGATACCGTCGAGACGGAAGGTACCGAGCTGCTTGTTGTCGCGTGCGAACTCACGCTCACCCTGGAGCACGTTGATATCAACGGCAGGCTGGTTGTCGGAGTATGTGGAGAATATCTGCGACTTCTTGGTCGGGATAGTGGTGTTTCTCTCTATCATTCTCGTGCAAACGCCGCCTGCTGTCTCGATACCGAGCGAAAGCGGAGTTACATCGAGGAGGAGCAGACCGTTCTTGACGTCGCCGCCGAGAACGCCGCCCTGATATGCAGCACCGAGAGCTACGCATTCGTCGGGGTTGATGCCCTTGAAGGGATCCTTGCCGATGAGCTTCTTTACAGCCTCCTGAACGGCGGGTATTCTCGAGGAACCGCCGACCATGAGCACCTTGTTTATCTCAGATATCTGGAGTCCGCTGTCGCTGAGAGCCTGTCTGACGGGTCCCATTGTGGACTCTACGAGGTCAGCTGTGAGCTCGTTGAACTTAGCCTGCGTGAGAGTGAGGTCGAGGTGCTTGGGAGTACCTGTCGCGTCAACGGTGATGAAAGGAATGTTGATGTTTGAAGTTGTAGTGGACGAGAGCTCTATCTTAGCCTTTTCAGCGGCGTCCTTGAGTCTCTGGGCAGCCATCTTGTCCTGCGAGAGGTCAACTCCGTCGGACTTCTTGAACTCGTCAACTATCCAGTTGATGATACGCTGGTCGAAGTCGTCGCCGCCGAGACGGTTGTTACCTGCTGTAGCAAGTACCTGCTGAACGTCCTCGCCCATCTCAATGATGGAGACATCGAACGTACCGCCGCCGAGGTCGTAAACCATAACGGTCTGCTCCTCTTCCTTGTCGATACCGTACGAGAGAGCCGCAGCAGTAGGCTCGTTGATGATACGTCTAACGTTGAGACCTGCTATCTGACCTGCGTCCTTTGTAGCCTGTCTCTGCGAGTCGGTGAAGTAAGCGGGAACTGTGATAACAGCCTCTGTTACGGTCTCGCCGAGGTAAGCCTCAGCGTCAGCCTTGAGCTTCTGGAGTATCATCGCGGATATCTCCTGAGGAGTGTAGTTCTTGCCGTCGATGGATACCTTATAGTTTGAGCCCATGTGTCTCTTTATTGAAGAAACTGTTCTGTCGTGGTTTGTGATAGCCTGTCTCTTAGCCACCTGACCTACGAGACGCTCGCCGCTGTTCGTGAAAGCGACAACGGACGGTGTAGTTCTTGCGCCCTCGCTGTTGGGGATAACTACAGCGTTACCGCCCTCCATAACAGCTACGCATGAGTTTGTAGTACCAAGGTCGATACCAATGATCTTTCCCATAATTATTTCCTCCTAAGAAATTATTTGTCATTAAGTTAAGTCAAGGCGAAGTCTCCGCTGCTATATTGCAACGGCAACCATCGCGGGACGTATGAGCTTGTCGCCGAGCATATAGCCCTTCTGGAACACCTGACAAACGTGATTGCTCGCGTAGTCGGTGCCGTCGAGCTGCTGTATGGCGTTGTGGAAATTCGGGTCGAATTCCGCCCCGAGAGCTTCTATCTCGGTGACGTTCATCTTCGTCAGGAAGTCCTTCATCTGCCCGAATATCATGCTCATGCCGTTCTTGAAGTTATCGTCGCTGCACTCTGCTTCGAGCGAGCGCTCAAAGCTGTCGATGACGGGCAGCAGGTTCTCGATGCACTTCGCGGCGGCGTTCGAGTAGGTGTCCGCCTTTTCTCTTGCGGTGCGCTTGCGGTAGTTGTCGTACTCCGCGAAGAGCCTCAGATACTTGTCGTTCGCCTCTGCGAGCGCGTCCTCGAGCTCCGCGTACTGCGTGGCGCTGTCGTTGTATTCGCTCACAGCGTCGTCCTCGTCGTCGGACCCGATATCGCCGCAGGGCTCATCATCGAGCTCCTCTTCGGCGAGCTGCTCCTCCTCGGGAAGCTCGCTGTCCAATATTTTTTCCTCCACCGGTGTCTGCTCCTTTCTACGTCTGCGGCGGTATCCCGTCCGCATCCGCAACTGTATTGTCTTCATCGCCCGACATCAGGTCGGATATCTTACCTGTAAGGTATTCGATGTAGGGGATTATCTTCTTATAGTCGACTCTCATCGGACCTATTATGCCGAGGGAGCCTGCCTCCTCGCCGTTCCTGCGGTACTTCGAGACTATCATGCTCGAGTTGCCGATGGCGAAATTGCCGCCTGCTCCGAACTTGACCTGTATGCCGCTGAACGAATCCTCGAGCAGGTCCGTGAGCTCGTTCTTGTGCTCGATGAAGCGCACGACCTCCATTTTATCGAGGTCATCGCACGAGAGGAGCTTTTCCCCGCCGCTGACGGTGAGCTCCTGATGCCTTAGGTCTGCCGAGAGCTCGCAAATGCCCTTGACGAGCGGCGAAAGCGTCACCATATACGCCGAAACTGCCGCAATCATCTTATCGAGCATTTCCTCCGA
The DNA here is from genome assembly GCA_030530245.1 of Ruminococcus sp. Lineage (GTDB taxonomy): Bacteria > Bacillota > Clostridia > Oscillospirales > Ruminococcaceae > Ruminococcus. The sequence continues at coordinate 7,869 of JAUMVH010000079.1, read as the reverse complement.
GAGCTCATCAACGGAAATACCGCTGAGGTTCTCATCTATATATTTTGTAAAGAAGTCGAGCTGTTCGTGGCTGAGGTCGAATTCGAGCCTGCACGCCTTGTTCTTGATACTGCCGTTCGAGGTTATCAGCAGTATGACGTACAGCCGCTTGCCTGTGGGTATGACCTCCACCTTTGATATTACCGAGAACCGCGGAGCCGAGTTCGTGACCACAGCAGCGCACTGCGTCAGCTCTGTGAGAGCGGCTGCGGCATTCTGCACGAGCAGCTCCTCGGGAGTATCCTCACCGCCGAGCCTCTCGTCGAGCATTTCCTTTTCCTCGTCGGACAGCTCGGGGAGAGTCATGAGCTCGTCGATATACAGCCTGTATCCGAGATACGTGGGAATCCTTCCCGCCGAGGTATGGGGCTGTTCGAGGTAGCCGAGCTGCTCGAGCACCGCCATATCGTTGCGGATAGTGGCTGATGAGGCTTTGATATGTTCAAGCTGAGATATGGTCTTTGAGCCGACAGGCTCGCCTGTCCTGATGTATTCGTCAACCACAGCAGCGAGGACTTTCAGCTTTCTGTCGTCCACGAAAAACACAACCTTTCTCTGTATGGGAGAAGTTCCCGATACGGTTTAGCACTCTCCGTCTTCGAGTGCTAATATAAATTTACCACTATTGTTGACCGTTGTCAAGGCTTTTATACATTTTCGTCATTTCGCACAATCGCTCTCGGCAATATTTTTCGTTTTTATGCATTTGCCATTGACTTTCACGATAAATAGTGCTATACTTATTATTGTGTAAAATCAAAGGAAGCAGGTATCCGCATGGATAAGATTCGCAGACATATCGTCTTCTACGGCTCGGTGCAGGGCGTGGGGTTCAGATACCGCGCATACTACGCCGCGCAGACCTACGGGGTCTCGGGCTGGGTGAAAAACAGCTATGACGGCTCGGTGGAAATGGAAGCCGAGGGCACCGAAAAAGCCATCGACGATATGATACTCGCCATCGAAAAGGGCACCTTCGTACGCATAGAAAATATGAGCGTGAAGAGCCTCCCGCTGCACGGAGACCACGGCTTCGAGATACGCTGAAAGTCCGCAATTATCAGTAAGACAGCCGCGATTTTCAGCAACAAATGATATTGACTGCACTTTACAGTTGTGGTATAATCTAACCACAACAGAATAGTGCAGCAGTGTCGCAAAATCATTGTATTTACAAGGAGACAGTTATGGGTAAGTATTTTGGTACTGACGGATTCAGAGGCACTGCAAACGAGAACCTCACTGCTGACCACGCGTTCAAGGTAGGACGCTTCATCGGCTGGTACTACGGAGAGCTCAAGCGCCGCAGCGGCGACGACACTCCCGCACGCATAGTCATCGGCAAGGACACGCGCCTTTCGAGCTATATGTTCGAGTATTCGCTCGTCGGCGGACTCACCGCATCGGGCGCCGACGCCTACCTCCTCCACGTCACCACAACTCCCTCGGTCGCTTACATCTCACGCGTTGACAGCTTCGACTGCGCCGTTATGATATCGGCGAGCCACAACCCCTACCACGATAACGGTCTGAAGCTCATAAACGGCAGAGGCGAGAAAATGGAGGACGAGGTCATCGACCTCATCGAGGCTTACCTCGACGGCAGCCTCAGCGTTTTCGGTCAGGAGTGGAAGGAGCTCCCCTTCGCCACAGGCGATAAGATAGGCAGGTCTGTTGACTATGTATCGGGCAGGAACCGCTACATCGGCTACCTCATCTCCCTCGGAATGTACTCGTTCAGAGGCGTGAAGGTGGCGCTCGACTGCGCTAACGGCGCGTCGTGGAACATCGCAAAGGCTGTATTTGACGCTCTCGGAGCCGAGACATACGTTATCAATGCCGCGCCCAACGGCACCAATATCAACGACAATGCAGGCTCCACACATATAGAAGTCCTTCAGAAGTACGTGGTGGAAAACGGCTGCGACGTGGGCTTTGCCTACGACGGCGACGCCGACCGCTGCCTCTGCGTGGACGAAAAGGGCGGTCTCATCTCGGGCGACCATATCCTCTATATCTACGGCAGATATATGAAGGAGCGCGGAAAGCTCGTGAACAACACCGTCGTTACTACGGTAATGTCCAACTTCGGACTCTTCAAGGCCTTCGACGAAATAGGCATCGACTACGCCAAGACCGCTGTCGGCGACAAGTACGTGTACGAGTATATGAAGGAGCACGGCTGCTGCCTCGGCGGCGAGCAGTCGGGACACATCATCTTCTCGAAGTACGCCTCCACAGGCGACGGCATACTCACGAGCCTCAAGATGATGCAGGTCATCATGTCGCGTGAGAAGAAGCTCAGCGAGCTCGCGGCTCCGTTTGTCGTATATCCGCAGGTGCTCGAGAATGTCCGCGTGAAGGACAAGAAGGCGGCACAGAACGACCCCGACGTGCAGACTGTCGTCGCGAAGGTCGGCGAGGAGCTCGGCTCCACGGGACGCATACTCGTCCGCGAGAGCGGTACCGAGCCGCTCGTGCGCGTGATGGTCGAGGCTGAGGACGAGGCTACCTGTCGCAAGTACGTCAGCAGCGTGGTGGACGTTATCAAGGCTAACGGTCACACCGTCTGAAAACAGATCAATAATTGGGCGGATACCTTTCCGCCCTTTTCTGTAATTCATAATGCGTAATTCGTAATGCGTAATTGAAGGTGTTCGCTGCGCTCACGGATTTGAAACAGATATATCGCCGAAGGCGATACCGCTGATTGCGCATTTAATATAGACTATAAAAGGAGTAACACATGAAAAAGCAGGTATTTAACCCCTTCCTGCCGCAGGACGCCTATATCCCCGACGGTGAACCTCACATCTTCGGCGACAGAGTCTACCTCTACGGCTCCCACGACTTCGAGGGCGGAAGAACGTTTTGTATGGGCGATTACACCGTCTATTCCGCGCCTGTGGACGACCTCTCGGACTGGCGCTGCGACGGCGTCATATACAGGGCTGAGCAGGACCCCGACTACAATGAGCGACCCTATATGTACGCTCCCGACGTCGTTCAGGGCAACGACGGCAGGTACTACCTCTACTACTGTATGTCGGGCGATTTCGGCTACGGCGGCTACTACGGACCCATAAGCGTAGCGGTCTGTAGCGAGCCCGCGGGAAGCTATGAATATTTAGGCTATGTTCACTACCCCGACGGCTCGCCGATGAAGAAGTACGTCTGCTTCGACCCCTGTGCCTTCAACGACAACGGCACTATCCGTATCTACTACGGCACGCAGTATATGAACGAGAGCAACGACAAGCTCGCCGCTGACGAGGCGAAAATGGCGGAGGTCATGGACCGCTTCGACAAGACCCGCGACGAGATACTCTCCACCCCCGATAACGTGAACGGTCCCGCAGTGGTGACGCTCGAGGACGATATGCTCACGGTCAGGGGCGAGCCGAGACATATTATCCCCTATGAGTCCGACTTCGGCGGACACGAGTTCTTCGAGGCAAGCTCCATGCGCAAGGTCGGCGATAAGTACTACTTCATCTACTCCTCGCAGAAGAACCACGAGCTCTGCTACGCCGTCAGCGACTACCCCGACAGGGACTTCGTATTCGGCGGAACTATCGTCTCGAACGGCGACGTAGGCATAAACGGCGTGAGCGACGCCACAAGAATGAATATGACAGGTACTACCCACGGCAGTATCATCGAGATAAACGGTCAGTGGTACGTCTTCTACCACCGCCTCACCCACAAGTCCGACTACAGCCGACAGGCGTGCGCCGAGCCGATAACCATTGCTCCCGACGGCAGCATCAAGCAGGTCGAGATATCGAGCTGCGGACTCAACGGCTGCCCGCTACGCGCGGAGGGACGCTACCCCGCGACTATCGCCTGCCACATCACGAACGGACATATGCCGCACGGCTCGAACAAGATATTCACCGAGAGCTTCCCGAACGTCAATCATCGCGTGCTCGGGGCTGCTGACGGCTCCGCAGACGCCGAGGAAAGAGGCATTGAGCACTACACCGAGCGCTTCATCAGCGAGGTCGCGGACGGAACGCTCATACGCTTCCGCTACTTCTCGGGCAATGCGGGGAGGATCGGTATCTGCTACCGCGGAAACGGTGCGGGAAGCGTCGAGATAAACGGACAGACCGCCGCTATCGCGCCCTCCGACCTGTGGACAGATGTATCAGTCCCCGCGACCGCCGACAAGGAAAGGTTCGACGTGACGATACGCTTCAAGGGCACCGATAAGATAGAAATAAAGGAACTATTCTTTGCATAAACGCACACTTTCGCAAAAGCCGCCTTATAGAGGCGGTTTTTGTTTGCAGTAAAGGTGTAGGGGCGGATATTATCCGCCCGCCATTATACTGACAAACAACCTGATATGAACTGTAGGGGCGCCCAACAGCATAGCTGCATATAGCATCACAATCCAAATCAAAGATTTGGTGTGCTGCTTATTTGGGCGTCCGCTCGTTATCACGAAACGCTCGGACTGCCAAAGGCAGCCCCTACGAATGTTCGACGCGGGATTATCGGAAAATTGCGGGCGGCGGACGCCGCCCCTACAATATGAGTTCTTAGCTCTGAGCTCTCATTCACCATTATTCACAAAACACCCGTTCGATTTTTGTGTAATTGCGGGATTTTCGCAGTCAGATGAACCCTTTTTTGGTTCGCGGTTTGACAATCGGGCTGAAATATGGTATCATACTACTTGTAGCGGCGTGAAAAAGAGGTCGGGGAACGACCCGCAGCCGCTCTGCAAAAGGGGAAAATACCGACTTTCAGGAGTTACATATAATGAACAGGATAATGAAAAAAGCGGCTGCGATACTGCTTGCCGCTGTGATGATATTTGCAGTCCCGAACTGCGTCTGTACGCTCGGGCACTCATATGCCGCCGAGCAGGCATCGGCTGTATGGCCGCTCGACAAGTCCTTCCAGAAGATAACCACCTACTTCGACCCGCTCAGGAACGAGACCGACGCGTCGGGCTACCACAACGCCATCGACATCGAAGCCGACTACGGCGCGAACATCTTCGCGGCTCGCGCGGGAACGTGTATTTCCGCCGACTGGATGGACGCCTACGGAAATATGATAATCCTCTACCACGAGGACCTCGGGATATATACCTTCTACGCGCACTGCTCGTCAGTCAGCGTCGGTGCGGGACAGGCTGTCTCGGCGGGAATGGTCATCGGTCACGTCGGAAGCACGGGACAGTCGAGCGGCAACCACCTCCACTTCGGCATATGCGACAAGCTCCTCAGCGGCTGGCCGTGCAGGATGTACTACGACCCGCTGACATATTTCACCTACGACGGCACCGCTATAACGAACCCGAGCGCGGGCGCGGAGACTTCCCCCGCGTGCGAGTGCACCACTGACTGCGCGGGCAGATACACGACCGAAAACGTTGTCACCTACCTGAACATCAGAGCTGGTCACAGCGCCGATTCCGCGGCTCTCGGGCAGATACCCGCGGGCGCGATGTTCACCGTCACCAAGGGCGACGGCAGCTGGGCTCACGTCGAATACAACGGCATAAAAGGCTGTGTGTCAATGGCGTTCATCACGAAGGTGGCGGACGAGCCCACGGAGGAGGGCTGCAAGTGCTCCGAGAGCTACGCGGGTACATACACGACTACGGGAGTATCCGACGTGCTCAACATCAGAGCCGACCACAGCGCGAATACGAAGCTCCTCGGCACTATCCCCGCGAACGCAACGTTCAAGGTGACCAAGGCTGACGGCAGCTGGGCGCACGTTGAGTACAACGGCGTAAGCGGCTGTGTTTCGATGGATTACATCAAGAAGGTCGAGGAGGAGACGCCCAAGGTAACGGGCGACCTCAACAACGACGGCAAGATAAGCATATCCGACGCGGTAGTGCTTCAGAACTATCTTCTCGGCGGAGCGCCGCTCTCGGAGGTGCAGTTCGGTCTTGCGGACATGAACAGCGACAAGTCCGTAGACACGTTCGACCTCATAATAATGCGCAAAAAGCTCGTGGAGGATCTTGCAAAGAGCGCATAAACTGCACGATCATACAACAATACAAGCCCCGAGTATGCCTCGGGGCTTTGCTTTATAAAAAACCAATAACGGATTTCATTCCTCATTTTGAATCGGGATCAATATCACACAATTATACTTTTCAGCAAGTACATTCAGCCTCTCAAGCCTATTGATTTTAAGAATTTTGGAATCAAACAACCAGGGAAAGCAGATTATTTTTTTTCCTTCCGATATGGCTATAAGCGAACGGTAATATAACTCTTCTTCATGCCACAATGAATCAAGCGTTCTTTCATAATAATCGGCGCCTTGTTCAGATATTTCTACAAACTCATTATAGTTGATTTTAGATTTTTTGCATCCTTTTTGTATATAGTACGACAGCCTTTTTCTCCTGCTGTATTTTCTTTCTCCTATGTAGCAAGATAAATCAAGTATCTCATTTATATCTGCTTTACGTCCATTGTACATTATATACTCTATGGTATACATCATTTGTTTCTTTATGTGGTTGATTACTATTGTCTCACTCTTGTTATCATCTATTGGATCGTGAAGAATAATGGTGCGGCGTTTGTGGCTCAATATATAAGGAAGCGCCCACTTCCCTTCACTATATCTGCCGACTATATAATTTACTCCCGACGAGTAACATAGTTCATTATGCTCATCACTCGAATAACCCATACACTGGTTTATTATTCCGACAGCATTGCTTTTTATGCCCCAAACAGATGGGCTTTTGATTCTTAATTCCATATCTCTTTCACTCTCATATGTAGTCAAAGGTTTTCAGCAGGAACAGCCACGTCGTGAGCGTGAAGGCGCTGCACAGCGTCGTCAGCATGACCGCGAACGCCGTTATCGCGCCCTTGTGACCGAGATTCTTCGCCATTACGAAGCAGCTTCCCGTGGTCGCGCTTCCGAGCATGACCAGTATCGCGATGAGCTTCTCGCCGCGGAATCCGAGATATATCGCCGCGGGCAGGAACACCGCGCAGAACAGCACGAGCTTGATGAAGGCGATACCCACAGTCACGCGGACTCTGCCCTTCGCCTCGCTCGTGCGGAACGACGCTCCGAGCGCGATGAGCGACAGCGGAGTCGCCATATTCGCGAGGTACGAGACCGACCGCTCGAGTATCACGGGCTGGGGTATCCTCAGCACCGACCACGCCATACCCACGACGATACCGAGGATTATGGGGTTCGTGACAATGCCCTTCACCGTATTCAGCGCGAGCGAGCGCTTGCCGCCGCCCTTTTTCTCGGGCGAGGTCAGCGACAGCACCGTCACCGCCGCGATATTGTACAGCGGCACCGTCCCGAGCACCATCAGCGCCGCCATCAGCGAGTCGCCGTAGATATTCTTCACGAACGCGATACCGAGCACAGCCGCGCTGCTTCGGTAAGACGCCTGTATTATCTCGCCGCGCTCAGCCTTGTCCTTGTGCAGCAGCGAGTACGCGCCCGCCGCGAGTATGCTCAGCAGCGTTGCTCCCACGCAGAAGAGGACGAATCCCGAGTCCCACACGGCGCGGAAGTCGGCTTTCGAGAGGTCGGCGAAGAGGAGCGCGGGCAGCAGCGTTCGGAACGTGAATTTATTCACCACAGCGGTGGTGTGCTCGTCGAGCAGACCTATCCTGCGGCAGATGTAGCCGAACACCATCATCATGAAAACGGGCATGGTGGCGTTGAGGCTGAATCGCAGGTCATCGAGGAACATAGCATCATTTCTTTCTGTAAGTAGTCTTTCAAGATTATAACATATTTTCGGGCAGATGGCAAGGGCTCTGCCCTTGACCCGCCAGAGGCTCTGCCTCTGGACTCCGCCGGGAC
>JAUMVH010000281.1 GCA_030530245.1 Ruminococcus sp. | reverse complement strand
TACATAGACCGCGTTCGCGAGCTCGGGAGGTGATGACTATGACAGAAGAACAGCGCAAGAAGGATTTTTTCGTCGAGACTAAACTTTATCCTTTACTCGACGCTATCGAGGACCACTTAATCTATGCAGAATACGAGGTTGATAAGCACGGCGAAGAATTCGTAGTTCTGACTTACGGGAATCCGTTGTCGGGACGTCGTATCAGGGTTACTGGTGACAGCCTGAAAGCCCTCACTATTGATGTTCTCAAGCACATATAAAGAAAAAAGCTCCCCGAAGGGAGCGAAAACAAAAATAACTACAGTGCTATTGTAGCACACAAAAGGAGAAATGTCAAATGGCAAAGAAAGAAACAAAGAAAGAGCCCGTAGGAAAGGACTACGGCATTCTCGGCAAGGCGACCAATCCTATGGAGGAGGAGATCGCGGAGACTATCCTTCCACTGCTGACTGTCGAGGACGAGGACCGTATCGCGGAGAAAAAGCTCACACTCAGTGGCTGTATGCAGAAATGTATGGAGAACGGCCGTAAGTACGAGGTAAGGAATGGCAATCGCGGTATAGCACGTATCAGCGAGGAGCAGCACTGGAAGTGGGTTTTCGCCTACTACGGTATAAAGGGACAGAAGACCACTCCCTCAGAGAAAACACCCGAGCCTGTCCCTGTTCCCGAGCCTGCCGATGATCCGTTCAGCGGACTGCTCGATTTCTGAGGGGTGACGAAATGCAGTTTGCAAAGTATATCAAGGAGCACCCGCTTCCGCCGCTTACGCGGGAGCAGATATCGGCAGGTCTGAAACCAGAGGATTGTAAGCTGTGGAAGAATGACAAGCTTTATACTGCCTTTGTCGTTGACGGCGTGCTGAATGTTGTCGTATACGGCAAGGGAGAGAATGATATCACACCTGCGTACAGGCATCTATATGACGGCGATACATACGCAACACTGAGATACAGCGACGGAAAGAAGCTGTCAGGTACGATTTTTACGTATCTCTTGTACTACTTCAATGCAGCGCTCGACGAAGCCTCTGAAAAGGTAATCTGTGATTATTTGGACAATGAAAACGGGCTCCGTGCCCTCGGATCAGCTGAGCAAAAGATACTGGATAAGAAACGCAACGCCGCCCATCAGAAGATAAAGGATAAGATAGACGCACGCCTCGCCGATATCAAGGACCCGCCGCCCGAATTCTTTGAATGGGTCAAGGAAACGGTATTCAGGAAATACCGCTACTTCTTCTACAAGTACCAGCGCGGTAAGGTTCAGCACGGTTACTGCTCACACTGCAAAGCAGAGTTCGACGCTGCTGTCAAGTACAAGGATATTACCACCTGCCCGAAATGCGGCTCGGAGCTCACCTGTCGGGTACTCGGCAAAATATCAAAATATCCGTTCAGGCACTTCTTAAATGTCGAGTATGCTGACAGAGCTATGGACGGTGACGATACCGCCATAGTTACGCGGGTATTCTATTCGACGATATCTATATCGGGTCATCGCGACGGAGCGGCTTTTTGCAAGGAGAGCTTTCATTTCAGCGAGACGGCGCGCTACTTCCACGACATTAAAGACTACACTCGACGGCTCAGCGGTGACGGTGATTATATGTACGTCTACGGGACGTTCAAGAACGACCCGGGAAAACGATGGTGCAGCGCAGAGACAGGGCATTATGTTCAGGGATATTTAGGACGGCATATCATCTATCCGCCGAGCACCTCGGCACTGCGTGATATACCGTGGCTGAAAAATATGGACCTTGAGACTGTTGCCGAGAATACCGATTATGTCGAGAATCTTGTAGAACGCCTGCGTGTATATCCTGTTATCGAGAACCTTATCAAGCACGGCAAGTACAAGATCGCTGATGAGCTTCTGAATAATCGTTAC
>JAUMVH010000280.1 GCA_030530245.1 Ruminococcus sp. | reverse complement strand
GAATGGAGCTTTGTTGCTGTTCCTGCACAGATAAATGCAGGAGTTACAAAGAAATATAATCCCGAAAAGGAGGAAAAGTCAATGGAATTCACCCCCATTACAACGCAGGCAGAGTTTGATGCTGCTGTTCAGGCAACTGTTGCTTCTGCGGTCGAAGAGGCCAAGAAGCAGTATGAAGGCTGGACATCTCCCGAGGACACTGCCAAGCTCACCAAAGAGCGCGACGACGCAAGCGCTCAGAACAAGGCGTATGAGCTGAAAATGCTCAAAATCAAGACCGCAAGCGAGAAGGGCATACCCATAGCTCTCGCCGACAAGCTCGCGGGCGAAACTGCCGAGGATATCAGCAAGGACGCTGACGCACTCGCAGGCTATCTCGCGCCCAAGAAGCAGCCCTCGCCGAAATTCTCAGGCGATACGGGCGTCACAAACTCAAAGACCGCTGCACAGCTCTCAATGCTTGCCGCGCTCGAAAACAACTAAGACAGGAGGATAATTACTATGGGAACCATTACATCAGCAAGCACACTTTTTCCTCATGAGCTCTCGCTTGAGATGTTCAACAAGGTAAAAGGTCATTCCTCACTCGCGAAGCTCAGTCAGAGTGAAGGCGTACCGTTCAGCGGTACTGACATTTTCGTCTTCAGTATGGACGGCGAAGCCGCTATTGTAGGCGAAGGTGATGAGAAGCCCGCAAACGAAGCGGACTGGTCGCCCGTGTCTATGGTACCTATCAAGGTCGTATATCAGCACCGCGTGACCAGCGAGTTCATGAAGATGTCGAACGAGAAGAGACTTCCCTATCTCAACGCATTCAGCGATGGCTTCGCAAAGAAGATAGCAAGAGCATTCGACATCTGCGCTATTCACGGTGTTAACCCCAAGACAAACACCGAATCGACAATCATAGGAAACAACTGCTTCGACAAGTCAGTAACAGCCACGGTAACATACAATGCTTCGACCCCCGACGACAACATCGACAGTGCAGTATCACCTATTCAGGCAGCTGAGAACGACGTTACGGGCATTATCATGTCTCCTGCGTTCGGTTCAGCTCTCGGCTCAATGAAGATGGCTGATTCTCACGCACCCATGTATCCCGAGTTCCGCTTCGGCTCTAACCCCGGTAACTTCGGCGGAATGAAGGCAGATATCAACAGTACGGTATCATTTGGCAGCAGTCTCGACCGTGCTATCGTCGGTGATTTCGCGAACGCATTCCGTTGGGGCTATGCTGAGGACGTAACGTTCGAGATAATCGAGTTCGGTGATCCCGACGGACAGGGCGACCTCAAGCGCAAGAATCAGGTATGCTTCCGCTCCGAGGCGTTCATCGGTTGGGCTATCCTTGATGCAAGCTCGTTTGCTCGTATCGTAGCTACAAACCCCTGACAAGTCTCACCGTAGCAGCCGAAGACGGTGAGACGGATATATTCGGCACACAGGTCAGTGACCTCCAGACGGGTGTAACTGTCGCTAACGGTGCTATCACAGGTACTCTCAAATACTACAGTGACTCTACGAAGGCTCTTGTGCAGGACTGGGGAGCGGGTAACTTCCTTGCGGTCAAATTCTCGAACATTGACGCTGACGCGACGTCTGTCCTCGTAGGTCTCGAGCCTTCTGAGAGCAGCGGTCTTGTTGAGCTTATTGACGATCCCGACAAAAACGGAGTATTTAAGATTACTGACAAGAGCACGCAGAAGTTCAAGGTTATCCAGTCTTGCACAGGCAGCGACGGAAGCACGTACACAACTGTGCAGACATACAGTCTGTCGGGTCTGACCTGTGAGACATCATAAGAGGTGATAGCATGATTTATAATGACAGAATAGTCATCGTAAATAAGACTAAGCCGACAGAGCCCGAAGTTGATGCTTCTGTAGAAAAGGAGG
>JAUMVH010000078.1 GCA_030530245.1 Ruminococcus sp. | reverse complement strand
GGCTCGCGGGACGTCTGCGCGGTATCGACATCTACTTCGCGCCAAAGAGTGCGGACAGCGAGCGCCTCGCCAATATCATCGCCAACAACCTAAAGAGCATTTACCCATTGCCCGACAAGGTGCGGGCTGTGCCGACATACACGCTCGGGGAGGTGCTTAACACGCGGGCAGTTGCGGTGCTGTGTGAGCTCGGCTACCACGACAACTACGCCGACGAGGCATGGATAAAGAGCGAGCTTAACAATATCGCCGCAAATATAGCGCGCTCGCTCTGCGACTACTTCGGTATCCCGTTCATAACTCCGACGGCGGTGCGCTGGGGGACGGTGGTCACTGACGGCTCGGGACTGAATATTCGCGCCTATCCGAGCACGTCCTCGCAGATACTCGGCTCTATCCCGAACGGAGCCTCCGTCATGATAAACGGCTCGACCGACGGCTGGTACGTCGTGGACTACAACGGCGTCATCGGCTATTCGAGCGCGGATTTTATAGTGCTGTAAAAAATACCGTTACCCATTATTGGGTAACGGTTAATTCTATTTGGTGTTTGCGTAATCATATGCGGGGCGATGTAGGCATCGCCCCCTACAAAATGGCTGTAGGTAGGGGCGGATGTCCACATCCGCCCGCAAATTTCTGGTAACGTATGAATTACGAATTCTTCTTATTGCCCGACTTTTTGCGCTTTTTCTGTCCCTCGACCTTCGGGACTGCGTATATCGGCTTTACGGGCTTTTTCTTGTTCCTGAACACCACGTACGCGTAAATGCACACGAGTATATATATCAGGCAAACGACGCCCGATATGACGAGCGACTTCTTGAACCACGACGCCTTCGGGAACATCTTCGCGGCGTAGAGGTTGTACTTGGCGACAGACCGCTCCACGTCCGAGACAGCGACGAGCTCCATAGTGCCGATCTCCTCGCCCGCATACTCGAGCGTTACCACTCCGAGCGGCTCGCCCTTCTTTACGGGAGCCTTCAGCGAGGTCTTGTACCACTTGATATTGTCTCTGCTGATGAGCGACGTATCTACGTCGTCGTACCACAGCATAGTGACTTCCTCTTTCGGCTTGGCGAGGACGTAGTTGTTGCCCTCAGCGAGCTCAACAGGTATCTCTCCGAGCTCCGCCGAATCGGGGAGCACGACCTGATATTTGAAGTGCCTGAACGCCCATGTGAAGAGCGATATGGCGTCGGTGAGGTGGTAGAAGGTATTCTCGCCGTCGGCGTTGCTGAGCGGTGATTTGAGGCACACCGCGAGGTAGTTGTTGCCGTCCTTGCTGGCGGTGGCGATGATATTGCGTCCGCCCATTTCGAGGTTGGCGGTCTTGACTCCGCGGCAGCCCGCGAAGTAGTAGTCACTGTCGGAGTCCATCATCAGGTTGGAGTGGAACCACACCCACGATTCCCTGTCGGGGTGGCGTTCGAGGTTGGGCACCGAGGGCGAGTACGAGTAGGTCGAGCAGATGGAGTCGAAGTGTGCGGTCTTGAGGGCGTACTTGGTGAGCACAGCCATATCGCGTGCAGTCGTGTACTGCTCGGGGTCGTACAGACCCGTGGGGTTGGTGAAGTGGGTATCATTCAGCCCGAGCTCCTCCGCTTTCTCGTTCATCTTCTCGACGAAGGCGGAAACGCTCTCGCCGCCGATATTGTAGGCGATGGTCTGCGAAGCCTCGAGCGACGACCTCAGTATCATCGCGTAGAGGAGGTCGGTGTACGTGAGCACGTCTCCGTCCTCGATGTCGGCGAAGCGCAGGTCATCGGGGTAATCGGTCACATAGAGCGGAGAGTAGACCTCCTCGTCGATGGTTATCTCCTCGCTGAGGTCCTTGCACTCCTCGATACATACGACAGCCGTCATGATATTGACGAGCGGTCCGGGCATCTGCTTGGCGTCGGCGTTTTTCTCGTATATGACCTCGTCGCAGTCGAGGTTTAACAGTATAGCGGATTCGCTTTTTATCTGGGAAGTGAGAGTGAAGTTGATAGCGCCCGCGTTCATTGCACTCAGTGACGGGATAAGAATAGCCGCCGCTGACAGGAATGCGATAATCTTCTTTTTCATAAGCTACCTGCTTTCATTTTCATCATCTATATAGAGCTCCGAGCGGAGTCGTGATTGCATACCTTGTTATTATAACATAAAATAAGGGAAATAGCAATACGGGAGAAGAAATTTTTTTGTAATCATGCACCGCGCGGCTATTTTCATAAAAGGGCAGATTGAGCGCAGTGTCTGCGCCTCCGAGTTCGCGGCATAGTAAAAAATAATCGTAAGATACTCCCGCGAATGCCTATTTTATACAAATGGGCAGATTGAGCGCAGTGTCTGCGCCTCCGAGTTCGCGGCATAGTAAAAATAATCGTAAGATACTCCCGCGAATGTCGGTTTTTCATAAACGGGCGGATTGACAAGAGCGCTCAAATAGTATATAATATTACTTGATTTGATAGAGGGGAGGGAAGCCTTTGAAAAAATACCTTGGTCAGATAGTATTCAACCTCGTTGCTGCGGCGGCGGGTGCCGTACTGTTCACGTCCACGGGCATACTCGACAGCGCTGCGACGGCTGTGCTCGGTATCATTGCGTTCATGGGCGCGATGTGTGCGGGAAACTACGTTTTCGTCAAGTTCGCGGGCGAGGGCAAAAAGGCTTTCCAGCCCGACTATATCATCACCGAGCAGACCTTCGATTCGCTCAACGAGCCCGAGAGCTACATCGAGGTCATGAAAGACCTCCGCAGCTACACTCCGTGCCGTGCCGAAGCCATAAAGATGATACAGCAGTGGGAGCTGTACAAGAAGAAGTCGGCTACCCTCAACGCTATCAGCTATCAGGGCGGCGTGTACGAGGTGGTCAATCAGGACGTGGAGTCGGTCATGCTCAACAATATGGTGCTGTTCATGAAGCGTGCTGCCATAATGCAGTCCTCGAACGTAAACGAGCAGAATATGCACAGGAGCTACCTCCGCTCGCTCGTGGCGAGCAACGAGAAGATACTCGGAGACTATACGAACCTCCTCATCGAGGCTTCACAGCTCACGGGAGAGGATTCGGGCAAGGCTGAGATAAAATCGCTCAACCTGCTGATAGCCTCGATACGCGATTACAGGAAAGATTTAGAAAGCGGTGATATGCAATGAAAAAAGAATCAAACCCCATAGTACCGATAATAATTGCAGTAGCAGGTGTGTTCGCGGCGATGATAATGATAATCGCGCTCGTGAATATCCCAAAGGCATTCAAAAAGAGCAGTAACGGCGAATCCACCGCTCTGTCCCAGCAGGAGGCGGAGAAGAGCCTGTCCAAGTACCTCGGCAAGATAAAGGTGCACAACGCCGAGAAGGTCAAGGGCACGGTCGATTACTCCGACAACTCCGCTTCAAATCTGCCGAATATAGAGACGAAGTACCCGCTCACCGTCATCGGTAACGGCGATGTCGACATCGAGATATTCTCCACCTCCGAGAAGGCGGGCAAGGCTCAGAACGGCTGGCTCAACGAGATGGCGAACGAGTTCAACGATCAGCGCTTCCGCCTCTCAGACAACAGAGTCGCTTCCGTCAGCGTGAGAAGCATCGCTTCGGGCGCGGCGTCCGACTACATATGCAACAACGTCTATGTTCCGCAGGCTTATACGCCGTCGAATACGCTCTTCGGCGAGCTCGCCAAGCAGAACGGCGCAAGGCTCACAGTCGTTGAGGAGCAGCTCGTTCCCAATACGGCGGGCATAGCGCTCTCCAAGACCGCGAAGTCCACTATCGAAGCCAATTACGGCTCCGTGACGTTCGAGACTGTCGTTGACTCAGTAGTCGCGGGCGACCTGCAAATGGGCTACACCTACCCCTACACCTCCGCCACGGGACTCAACTTCCTCGTAAGCTCGCTCCAGCACTTCGACAGCAGCGATATCCTCAGCGCCGAGTCTATCAGCAAGTTCCAGCAGCTCCAGAAGAGCATACCCTTCGTGTGCTACACCACCGACCAGATGGTGAACGCCATGCAGAGCGGTACCCTTCAGGCGGGCGTTACCGAGTATCAGGCCTACGTGAACAGCCCCGTGCTCAAGAGCTCCTACGACTTCATTCCCTTCGGCTACAAGCACAGCAACCCGCTCTACAAGGTGGGCGAGCTCGACAAGTATCAGGAGGAAGCCCTCGAGATGTTCGCGGACTTCGCCATGGAGAGCGACCACCAGAAAAAGGCGGCTGACTACGGCTTCGACCCGAATCAGACCTTCAAATACAACACCGCTCCCATAAGCGGCGCGGACATCATCAGCGCACAGCGTCTCTGGAAGGAGGAGAAGGATTCGGGTACTCCCACCATCGCGCTCTTTATCGCCGACGTTTCGGGAAGCATGAACGGCGACCCGATAATCCGACTCAAGCAGTCCCTGCTCGAAGCCTCCAAGAACATCAAGACCGACAACTACGTGGGTCTTATCTCCTATAGCGACGACGTTACCGTGAATCTGCCCATCGCGCAGTTCGACCTCGAGCAGCGCTCGTACTTCGCGGGAGCTGTCGAGAAGATGAAGCCGAACGGCTCTACGGCTACGTATGACGCGCTCCTCGTGGGCATAAATATGATAAACGAAGCCAAGGAGCAGTACCCCGAGGCTAAGACGATGATATTCGTCCTCAGCGACGGTATGTGCAACAAGGGCGTGCAGCTCTCGCCGACGGTCGACCTCGTGGAATACTACGGAATACCGATATACACTATCGGCTACAACGAAGAGATAGACTCGCTCAAGAAGCTCTCCGCGGTCAACGAGGCGGTGTACATCGACGCCGATAACGACGACGTTGTGTACGAGCTCTCGGCACTGTTCAACGCTCAGATGTAAACGGTTTCCGCCCGAACAGAAATGCTCGGGCGGATTTTTTTGCGCGTAGTTCTGACCTCTTCATTCGTGTAAGAGGTGAGAGCGGCAGAAAGCTCTCGGAAAGGAGTCGTCAATGGATAACGGTGCAAGTAGCTACCGCCGTTTCCGTGACAACGGTGACGAAAGCGGTCTCGTTGAGATAATCAGGGACTACAAGGACGGGCTTATCCTCTACCTGACGAGCATTGTCGGAAATATACATACAGCCGAGGAACTCGCCGAGGACACCTTCGTCCTGCTCGGTACGAAAAAGCCGCGCGACAAGGGCGGCGGCTCGTTCAAGACGTGGCTGTATACCATCGGCAGGAACATCGCCATAGACTACCTCCGCAAGTACAGGAAGCGCACGTTCGTCACGCTCGAGGACAGCGCGGAGCTCGTCAGCGAGGAGGAAGAGGTCGAGAGCCTGTACCTCAGAAAAGAGCAGCAGATAACCGTCCACAGGGCGATGCGCAGGCTCAGTCCCGAGCATCAACAGGTGCTGTGGCTCGTGTACTTCGAGGAGCTCAGCAACAAGGAGGCAGCGAGGGTCATGCGCAGGAGCGTCCGCAGCGTGGAATCCCTGCTGTACCGCGCAAGAAAGTCACTGAAAGCACAGCTTGAAATGGAGGGCTTTGACTATGAAAAACTATGAGGAAATGGCAAGGGATGTATTACAGCGAGTGAATGAATACGAAACCGAAAGAAAAGCAAGAAGGACAAGGATAACAAAGGTCGCGGCAGCTGTTACGCCTGTGTGTGCGGCAGCGTTAGTCGGCACGGGACTGTGGTACAGCGGGGCGCTTATGCACGCGGACAAGCCTGTTGCTCCTGCAGACAGCAATATCATAACGGAAAAGGTAACTGTGACCGAAAGCAGCAAGTCAGCGAATTCGGGCAGTTCAAGTGTTACCGTAACAAATAAGACAAAACCTCAGTCGGAGCAGGAAGAGGCAACAGGCGCGACCTCCGAGGAGTTAGCATCAAGGGCAGGAGCTCCATGGAAGCCGAGCAGCGAGACAACCGAACCCGCAGAACAGACGGAGACGGTAGAGGTCACGACTGCCGCGAGTGCTAACGTAAATGCCGAAACTAAGCAGACGGAAGCAGCAACGCAGACTAACTCTGCCGAAACTACCGCAGCAGCAGACGAGCATTACTTATGGTGTATATTCTGTAGCACTATCGAGTGGAACGGTATCACCTACAATGATAACACCGAAGTGGACGTGTCCGCGTATACGCAGGACAAGTACATCGGCAAGGTAAGCGAATTCAGCGGAACCTACAAGGACAGTGTAAACTACGTTATCAATCCCGACGACAGCGTTTACACGACAAAGGAGAATCCTTATGTACTGCTCGTTGTTAAGGCTGAGCCGTATCCGTTCTACGGCTCGGTGATAGCAATGACAAATCCCGAATATCTTAATGGTGTAGTTGCAAAGAAGTATGATAATACAGATAATCAAGTTTCGGAAGATGAAGTTGTAGAGTACAACGGAGCTTTCAACGGAGTATTCTTCTGATACAAAAGTGAACAGCACAGAAAAGCCGCAGGCGGGAATTGACCTACCTGCGGCTCTTTTTTTTCGTTCAGACCGTGGAAACGGGCGGAGTTATCATGCTGCCCGCGGGGTCGACTTTCTCGAACACGCTGACGGTGCTGAGGTTGAACTGCGTCTGCGTGCCGTCGGTGTGAGTGACCTGCGCGCCCGTGCCGATGTTGGTGAAATAGCACGATTTAGCGCCGTTTATCTCGGGTGTGCTGACGAGCACGAACTTGTACTTCTTCGTGAATTCAACGCTGCTCTTGCCCGTGGTGATGGTGTTCGCTTTCTTCCAGCAGCCGTCCTTCTCGTTGGTGGCGTCGTCGATGCAGTTGAGAAGCGCTACCGTCTGCGTAGAGCCGGCGAGCATAGCCGTATCCACCTGATTGTCGGTAGCGGTCGCGTAGACCGTGCCGCCTGTGATGTTCACGCCAGTCGTGGCAGTGAAGCCGCGGTCGCCGCCTGCGACTACAGTACCGCCGCTGATGTCGATGGTGGTGCCCGTCTGCACGGCGTCGTTGCCCGCCTTAACGGAGACCTTGCCGCCCGAAATATCGACGCTGCCCTTCGAGGACTTGATACCGTCGCCCTCGGCGTCGACCGTGAGCGTGCCGTCCTTGACGGTGACGGAGGTCTTGCCCTTTACGCCGTCGGTCTTGTCGGTAGCGTTGAGCGTTGTGATGTTCACAACGCCGCCGTTAAACTTGACGTCGTTGTTGCAGGAGATACCGTCCTGCGTGTTAGCTGTGAGGTTGAGCGTGCCCGTGCCGAGCTCGCCGCCCTTAATTGTAATGTCATCCTTTGCCTCAATGACTGCCGCTCCGAGGTAGTCGCCCGCGTAGGCTGTGTCACCGTCGGTGATGGTGTTCTCGGTGCCGTCGACGAGGTTAATGGACGTATTTTCGGCGTTTGTGATGAGGATAGCGGGGGCGCTCTTGCCCGTGATAGACGCGCCGTTGAGGTATATCTTTACCGTCTCGGGGTCAGCGACCTCGTCCGCGACGCTGACGTTTATCTGTCCGTCCGCGAGGGTGCCGTAAACATAGAAAGTGCCCGAGTGGTCTATCGTGATGACAGAGCCGTTTACAGCGGCGTGCTCGCCCGTAACGGTCGCAGACGCGCCGTCGAGGTGAATGTATGTGATGTCAGCTGCGGGCGTTACGTCGGTGCCCGTTGTCGTAGCCGAGCCCTCCATCACCGACTCGGGAAGCGAGGTTATCTCCTGCGCGTCGAGCATCTGAATCGAGAGCGCGTCACGCGCGGTAACACCGTCGCCCTGATTGTATACGTCCGCATTGAGCAGAAGCTGCCCGGTGATGTTGTATTTGTCCTTGTTTGCCACGTACTGGAGGATAGTGACTGCGTCGCCTACCGTGACCTTGCCGTCGTTGTTTACGTCGCCGATGAGAGTGCTTACGGCATCCGTTTCGGCTGCCTGCACAGCAGAAACAGCGGGAAGCGTCCCCGTGAGCATTGCTGCCGATGAGAGTACGGCAACGAGTTTTCCTGCGATCTTCATTTTATCAGGCTCCTTTTTTAATGAGATTAGATACCAAATATCCACTATACTTCGTATTATAAATTACTATTCTTAAATCAATCTTAATAATGCATTAAAATTCTGTTAACATTGCCCGAGCTACATTATTATATAGCAGCAGCGTACAGGCACTCCGCCTGCTATAGGGAATGCCTATAAAAAACGATAACGGTTTCGTATTGGACAAATACCTATGGGTATGGTATGATTAGGTCATGGAAAAAGGAGTGATGGTAATGACCAAGCAAAGATACATCAGCTATTCGGAGCGAATGCGATGTTCAAGATGAATCCCGTCCGCTAAAAAACAATGCTTGAATATGAAAGGTGATAAATATGAATAAGAATAAAACAAGAATAGTTTCCATACTCGCGGCGCTCCCGCTTCTCACAGGCTGCGGCGCCTTCAACAACAGCTCCGAGGGCTCGGAGGCTGCGACCACTGCCGCTTCCACGGCAGAGCAGACAGAGGGAACCACAGACTGCTGCGACGACAAGAGCAACGACTGCTGCTCGGAGGTCGCCGACTGCTGCGGAGACGACGCAAAGGCTGCCGTTGCTGACGCTTCTATCGGCAAGCCCGAAAAAACAGACATCAACATCGGTCACCTCAACTCTACGGCGCATCTGCTCGCGTTCGTAGCTGCCGAGGAAGGCTACTTCAAGGAGGAGGGACTGAACGTGACTCTCACACAGTTCTCCAGTGCTGCGGAGCTCGTAAACGGTCTCGAATCGGATAAACTTGATGTAGCCTTCATCGGCTCGGTACCGACTCTCACATTTGCAAGTCAGGGACACGATATCTCAATATTCGGCGGCGCGATGACCAACGGTCACGGCTACGTCATCAAGTCCGAGTTCGCTGACGAGGATGAGCTCGGCGTGGAGATACTCAAGGGCAGAAACGTTGCCTCGGTAAAGAACAGCGTTCAGGACGCGGAGCTCCAGATACTCCTCAGGAACGCGAATATCGAGATAGGCGAGGGCGACGACAAGGTGAATGTCGTTTACTTCGACAGCCAGAAGGACGCCTTTGCAGCCCTTTCCAACTCCTCTATTGACGCGGCTTCCGCTTACTCGCCGTACACCTCGCTCGCCAAGTCGCAGGGCTACAAGGTAGTTTACTACTGCGCTCATGAGGACGCTCTTCAGAATCAGCCGTGCTGCCGTCAGGTCGCCAAGACCTCGTCGCTCACGAGCTACCCCAATACCTACGCCGCTATCGAGCGCGCCTTCATCAAGGCTTACCACTTCTCGCAGACCGACCAAGACAAGACCATCAAGGACGTCAAGCAGTACATCGACATCGACGAGGACCTCATTGAGGTAGAGCTCTACGACGGCTTCGGCTTCTCCATTCCCGACCCCGACAAGCAGGGTACTGCCGAGCTCAAGAAGACGATAGTGGAACTCGGCTACACGGACGATTTCGACCTCGACCCCCACTACAACACCGACATCTACAAGAAGGCTCTCGACAGCATCTTAGCCGAGGACTCCGACGACATCTACACATCTTTAAAGGAGCATTTTGATGACTACGAATAAGATAGAGATAAAAGACCTTACCGTCAACTATATCGACAACAAGCGCAGCTTCAACGCCCTCCACGACGTATCCTTCGGCGTGGGCAGGGGAGAGTTCGTCAGCGTCATCGGCGCGAGCGGCTGCGGCAAGTCGACGCTTCTGAGCGTGCTCGAGGGGCTTTACGCTCCCGCGGGCGGCTCGGTGCAGATAGACGGCAGGGAGCTTCACGGAACAGGTACAGAACGAGGAGTAGTGTTTCAGCACTACTCCCTCTTCCCGTGGATGACAACAAAGAAGAATATCGAGTTCGGTATCAAGCAGACCCGCCACGGCTTGAAGCGCAGCGAGCGTGCGAAGATAGCGGACGAGTTCCTCACGAAGGTGGGACTCGCGGACTCGGGCAGCAAGTATCCCTCGCAGCTCTCGGGCGGTATGCAGCAGCGTGCGGCTATCGCAAGGGCTCTCGCAATGGATACGGAGATACTGCTCATGGACGAACCGTTCAGCGCCATCGACCCCAAGAACCGCGTTATCCTTCAGGAGCTCCTGCTCTCGCTGTGGGAGGGCGACGGCTCCGAGGAGCGCAAGACCGTCGTTTTCGTCACCCATGATATCGACGAGGCGATACTGCTCTCGGATAAGATTGTCGTGCTGACCGCTCACCCCGGCACGGTAAATGAGGTAGTGAACGTTCCCTTCGAGCGTCCCCGCAGCCGCGCAGACCTCGTGAGGACGGAGGAGTACGGCAGATTCCGCAACAGGCTGCTCTCGCTCCTGAATACGGACATTGCCGAGCGAATCGGCGGAGACGAGGTGGTACTATGACGCTCAAAAAGCGTTATCTCCGCGTCACACACCTGCTTTTCATAGTGCTGCTGCTGATACAGCTGCTGCCCGATAAATCGACGAAGGAAGTGTTCACGGGCTCGCTCATCGTGTTTGCGGTAGCGGCAGAGCTCGTCGTGCTCGTCGTGTCCTCATTCATCAAGAAGGAGGAGAGCCTGAGACTCCTCGTGGACATCGCAGGCTTCATCTTCGTTGTGCTCGGGATATGGTCGCTCGCGACGGCGAAGTTCAATATCCTCAACGATATGCTCTTCCCCGCACCCGGCAAGGTCATTCATCAGTTCGCCGAGGACAGGGAGAAAATAATCATCAACATCGAAAGCTCGCTGGGTACCACGCTCAAGGGCTTCCTGCTCGCGTCGGTCATCGCCATACCGCTCGGACTTTTCATCGGCTGGAGCGCACGTATCGGCAGCGCCGCGACCTACATAACCAAGTTTTTCAGCTCTATCCCTCCGATAGTGTATATCCCCTATGGTATCGCACTCCTGCCGACGTTCAAGTCGGTGTCGGTGTTCGTTATCTTCCTCGCGACCTTCTGGCCCGTGTTCGCGGGAACAATGAGCGGCGTGCTCGGCGTGGACAAGAAGATAATCGACTCCGCGAAGGTGCTCAACGTCAGCAAGCCCGAGATGCTGTTCAGGGTCATACTGCCCGCTTCCCTGCAGCAGATATTCCTTGGCTGCAATCAGGGACTGAGCGTGTCGTTCATACTCCTCACGTCCGCCGAGATGATAGGCGCGCGCGACGGAATGGGCTACTACGTGAAATACTACTCCGACTTCGGAGACTACACCCGCACGATAGCAGGACTTCTCGTCATCGGCTTGGTCGTCATAGCCGTGACCTTCCTGTTCAACAAGCTCCAGTCACATCTTCTTAGATGGAAGAGATAAGGAGAAGACAATGATTCATATGTATAAGCGAAGCCAAAGAGCAATTTAGCGTTCTTTGGCTTTTGCGCTGCGGAGAGCCCGCGCGGGCGGTTCACGCGGTCGCTTGCAAGCTCGCTTACCTGTACAGACCGCGGGACTTTTCCCGCGAGCCTTACCAAAAACAAATAATACTTCGGCGAACTCATTACGGGTTCGCTTTTTTGCGTCAGGAATCAGTACACATTATACCTTTAGTTCTTGACTTAGCGTGGTAAAGCGGCAAAGCACAATCTTGCTCAACAGGTCGCCTCCAAATATACTGAAAATCTAACGTTGATCGCTTGTAGGGGCGCCCGGCAGCATAGCTGCATATAGCATCACAATCCAAATCAAAGATTTTGTGTGCTGCTTATTTGGGCGTCCGCAGAATACGAAGACGGTCGCGGCTGCTTAATCGGAGGGCTGTCAAAGGCAGCCCCTACACAATGCTGATCCATACAGTTTCAGTGATTTCATGACTTTAGTATACCGAGTCAAGAACTAAAGGTATAGAGAGGTATATGCTGTAACTTGTTTCGAGATAGCTAAATTTCACAAAGAC